>NZ_CALKTS010000001.1 GCF_937997595.1 uncultured Campylobacter sp.
TAAGCGAGCACGAAATTCTGCACATCGCGCGTCACACCTAGACGCTCAAACATTACCTCTAACGGATACCCGATAAGCCTTTTAATCGCTTCGTCGCTAGGCTCCGCAGCGCCCAAATGCGTAAACGCGTAGTGAAAGCCATCCAGTATCGCGGGCGTGGAGTCTATGAGCGTGCCGTCCAGATCGAAAAGCAGTGTAATTTGGAATTTTGGCATTTTAAAATTTAATTTGGATATAAAAAAAGCGGAGCCGAAGCCCCGCTTATGTGGATCTAGAAAAGATTATTTTCTAAATTTAGCATCTACGCGTCTATTTTGAGCGCGGCCTGCTTTAGTAGCGTTTGTAGCGATAGGCTTAGTCTCACCGTATCCTACAGTGGTGATTCTGCTAGCATCTACGCCGAAGCTCTTAAGCGCACCTCCAACTGCAGCAGCTCTGCGCTCGGAAAGCTTTTGATTATATGCATTCGAACCGGTGCTATCGGTGTGACCCTCTAGGATTACTTTGTAATCAGGGTGAGCTACTAGCACGTCGCTTACGTTTTTGATCTGGTTCATAAACTCAGGAGAGATTTTTGAGCTATCGGTAGCGAAATTTACGCCTAAATTTAATCTGATAACTTTCTCGCAGCCGTACTCATCGACTACTACGCCAGCAGGTGTGCCAGGGCATCTGTCGACATTGTCGCATACGCCGTCATTATCTGCATCTTTGCAGCCTGTAGGAGCCGGAGCGGCAGCTGGAGCTGCATCAGCATATCTCTTGCCAAAATCAACTGCAAAGCCTAGAGTATAGAACAATACGTGGTTGCCGTCGTCAAATCTGATAGCATCGCGTGCTTCAAGTTTTGTAGCGAAATTGTCGGTAATGTAGTATTTTAGACCCAAGCCGTATTGACCGAAGCCGCTATCTTGATCACCATCGTTGTAAACGTCTTTAGTGTAATCCATATAGCCAAGACCTAGTAAGCCGTATAATTTGAAATTATCGGTAAAATTTACCAAGTCTTTTACAGCATTGATGTGGTAGTATCTAGCGCTAGGCTTAGCATTGCCGGCTCTGTAAGCTAGATCCTCTACGCCGATATGACGAGAGTAATCGAAACCTGCCTCTAATTGATCAATGAATGAATTCTGTAGGTTTTTAGCAAGGCGTAGACCGAACATAAAATTCGAATCCAAATCCATATTTCCCTCATGAGTCATTCCGCCAACAGTAGGGGTAATCTCCCAGTGATAATCAGCATCGCTAGCGAGCAACGCACTAGATGCACATAAGCTTAATGCAAGTAGAACTTTCTTCATTAAACATCCTTTCAAATAAAGTTGTAATTCGATATTACCATAAAATTTTTAAAGAATTTACAAATTCGCGACAATTTCGCCACAAATTTGTAAAAAACATTATCTCTTAGAGAACTGCGGACTTCTACGCGCTTTGCGGCGACCGAATTTCTTTCGCTCAACCACGCGGCTATCGCGAGTTAACAGACCTTTTGGCTTAAGAGCCGCTCTAAAATCCTTATCCATCGCGGCAAGCGCTTTTGAAATTCCGTGCTTTAGCGCATCCGCTTGAGCTGAATATCCGCCGCCTAAAGTCTGCGCAGTGATATCCATCGAGGTCTCTTGTTTGGTCGCCAAAAGCGGCTGAACAACCCTTAGTTTGATCGCTTCGTGACCGCCTAGCCAGGTGTTTAGATCCATACCGTTTACTACGATCTTGCCGCTTCCCGGTTTTACCCAAACCTTAGCTACGGCAGTTTTTCTCTTTCCGGTTGCATAAATTGTCGCCATGATTATTTTCCTTTTTTAGTTGTTTGCGCAGTATGAGGGTGCTCGCCGCCTTCATATACGAATAGCTTTTTGATCATCGCCTTGCCGAGCTTCGTCTTAGGAAGCATGCCGCGAACCGCAAGTCTATAGAGCTTTGCGGGATTGTTTTTAAGCAGGTCTTGGAATTTCACGCTCTTTACGCTTCCGAAATAGCCCGAGTAGCTGTGATAAAGTTTATCGTCGCCCTTGTTATTGCCGGTAAATACGGCTTTCGAAGCATTAATGATAACGACGTAGTCTCCGCAATCCACGTTTGGAGTATAGCTTGGTTTGTGTTTGCCGCGTAGTAATACCGCAACTTCGGTAAGCATCCTACCGAATCTTTTGTCGGTCGCGTCGATAACGACCCAGTCGCGCTTAACTTCGCTAGGCTTTGTAATTTCTGTCATGGTTTCCGCCTTATTAAAATTTGAGCTGTGATTATATAGAAATATCCTTACGTATAGCTTAATTTAAGCTATCTTTAATCTATCTGCGCTCAAATTTTATCTAAGCTTTAAAATTTTATCCCTCCTCATTTACTTCGATCAGCTTAGCGCCCGCAACTTCGAGAGCCAGCACGAAGGCACGCACTCGCGCATGCGGATAAAACTCGCGGATCACGCTTTTATACCGCGCCACTTGAGCTTTGTTTTGCGCGAGGTATTTTTCGGAGCTTTTGTAATCAAAAAGCAAAATTTCATCCCGCCTAAAGCATGCCAGATCTACGCGCAAAAGTTCATTCTCCGCGCTTTTAATCGGCATCTCTTTATAAGCTTGAGCGCCCTTTATCAGAGCTAAAAATTCCTCGTTTTTGCTTAGTCCTAGCGCCCGCGCCGCGATATTTTCAAAATCCGTGTCATTTAAAAATTTAGCGTAGCGTCCTCTTGCAAGGCTCACTCCTCGTAAAATTTCATCCGCTGCAAATCCTTCGCTCATCTCCAGAGCATAGTGCAGCGCCTCGCCGAAATATATCGCGCTTAGCGCCTCCGTTTCGCCGCCGCCTGCTTTTTCTTGCGCGCCTTGAGGCTCGCCCGCTACGAGCGCGATCTTTTTTTGCGACGACTGCTCTTCTGATTTTACGAAGCTTGGGATTAAGTAGCCGTATTGAAAATCCGGGATATCCAGCCACTTCACGACGCCCGCGCCCTTGGTCTTTTTGGCGTAAGGCGAAAAAAAGCTATAATTGTATTGATCTATTTTTGCCTCGGAGCGTTTTACGATGATGAGCGAGCGTTCGGCGCGGGTAAATGCCACATAGAGCTTGTTTATGTCCTCTTCATGCGCAGAGCGATCGTTTTCATCCATTAATGCTGCAAATTCCGCATCCAGGCTCTTTCTGCTCGCAAATTTATAAAAAATTCTCCACTTATGCGTGGTAAAATCATAGTCCGTCGCGAGCTTTGAGCTCTCGCCCCGATCTTTTCCTCCGATTCGGTCGCAGACGATTACGTGCGGGAACTGAAGCCCCTTGGACTTATGCACGGTCATAATTTTAATGCCGCTTTGTTCCTTGGCAAATACCTCCGTTTCGTCGTTTGCAAACAGATACTCGCTAAAACTATTAAATTTTGCCAGCGTCTCAAAAAATAGCAGTAGATCCGGATCGACAAAATTTAATTTCAGCGTGCTAGCGATAAATTCCGCCGTTTTTTGCGCATTTTTATGCAAATCGACCGCTATCTTTTTAAGCCGCCTACCCAAAATCGCTTCGGCGTTTCGCAGATAAATTTCATCGCCACCTACGCAAAATTTCGCGTATTGAATTACGGCATTTACCTGCTCGCTGCAACGCAGGGCCTTATTTGAGCCACTGCAAACCTCGCAGAATTCTGATAGCATCTCTTTTAGCGCGCTTACATGCTCGTTTTTCCAGCATAAAATCGCAATATCATCAGCTCTCACGCCGCACTCTTCAACAAGCCTGCGCGCTTGCTCCGCAGCCCCCTTTAGCACATCGTCGTATGAAAACGCCGCTACGTAGCCGTAATCGTCGCTTTGCACCTCAAATAGCGGCATTTGCGGATGAGAAAGAGGATAGTCCTTGATTTTTTGCAGCACCAAAGCAGGCAGATCGCTATCTAGCTTATTTGCCGCGATTTGATCTTCATAAGACGCAAATTTATCGCGCAAGATCTCATTTACAAATTTTACGATAAGTTTTAAACTGCGATAATTGCGCGGCAGGCTCTGCGTTTTGATTTGACTAAACTGCTCGCGCAAAATATCAAAAATTTTTCTCTCTGCGCCGCGAAATTTATAGATGCTCTGTTTTTTATCGCCTACGTAAAAAAAGCTACCGCAGCGCTCTTCCGCCCCTTTGCCGGCAAGCGCCTCAGAGATTAGCGGCAGCATGATTTCATACTGGCAAATGTCGGTATCTTGAAATTCGTCGATTAAAATATGCGTGATTTTAGAATCGAGCCTGAAATATAAAAGCTCGCGATTGCCCTGCAACGCCTCTGCGCTTGGATTTAGCAGCGAGTGCACGGCTGCGGTGACATCGCCGAATGTAAGTTTGCCGCTTTTGCGCTGCACCGATTTAAGCGCTTCGGCATAAATTTTAATTAGTCCTGCCAGCTTAGCCGCATATGTTGCATCCATCCACGCTATTTCGCGAGCTATGGCGTCTTTTAGCCTTGCTAGCTCACCGTCAAAATGTGAAATTTTTTTAAGCTGCGAGCGCGGATAATCGAAACTACCGTTGGCAAGAGCCGAAAGAATGAAGCCCGAAGATAATTTTGACAGATCACTAACAGGGCTTAGCCCATTTACGGCTCCAGCGCTTACGCCCGCATCTCTCGCCGCTTTTTGCAAGTGGGATAAAATTTCATTTATCTCTGCTAGCGCGGAACTTGCAGGAAGCGTGGGCGGATTTATGCTTATATCGCCTCTCCAAATGCTTTGCAAGCTATTTAAAAACTCGCTCTTTGTCATTCCTGAGTCGCTTACATAATCCACGACCTCTCTTAATAGCGCTTCGTTTTTACAAATCGCGCTTAAAAACGCCGCCTGCTGCACACCCAAAATCCCTTCATCGTTTTCAAAGCTTGGATCAATGCCGCTGTTTAACGCAAATGAGCGCAGAGCTTTTGCAAAAAACGCATCAAAGGTAAAGACGTTTAGGCTCTCGCTTAAAAATTTAGGCAGTAGGCGCTGTTGCGCTGCCAAAACCTCATCCGCGCTTAGCCCCAAATCAGCACAAATCTGCTCCAGCTCGGGGCTTGGCACAAGGGCGCCGTCGCGCACGACAAGCAAATTTTGAAATTTCTCTACGATACGCGTTTTCATCTCAGCAGCAGCTTTTTTGGTGAAGGTAAGCGCTAAAATTTCATTGATCGGCTCGCCTTTTAGCACCAGCTCGATGAACCTGACTGCGAGATTGAAGGTCTTGCCGCTGCCTGCGCTTGCTTCAAGCGCCAGATAATTTTCAAATTTTGCCATCGATCTGCCCCTTGCAAATGATTTTATAATCGCAGTATTCGCAGCTTTGAACCGCTTCCGTACGCGTAAAAACAACCTCGCTTGCAAATTCCTTGCCGATAGAGCTTAGCGTCTCGCGCAGATTTTCTAAGCTAGGCGTTTTGTCGCCAGGAGCCGCAAACGCGCAATCTTTTAGCGACAGATAGGCGCATTCGCACTCCTGAGCCAAAAGCGCGCGATAAAATGTAAGCTGGAATTTTTCCATATGCTTTTTAGCTGAACCACGTTTGTAATCGATGATGAACTTCCGCCCTACCTTATCTTCGTCAATGCGGTCGATCCGCCCGCTCAGCCTCACCCCGTCAAGCTCGCCTTTTAGCGATACTTCACTGCCGCTAAAGCTCCAAATTTGCTCATGCTCTTCTAAAAGCCTAGCTAGCTTTTCTACAGCTTTTAGCTCAAGCTCCGCATCAAAGCGCGCAATCCCTGCTTCTCGCGCAAGCTGCGAATAAATAGGGCGAAATTTTTCCATGCTAAATTTCATCCCCGCTCGCTCGTATAAACGCTGAAAACTCGTATGTAAAATTTTGCCTAAAAGCGCATTATCCTCACCGAATTTTAGCCCCTCCCTCAGCCCAAAAACGTAGCGGTAATAATACTTCCTCTTGCATTCTAAAAACGTATCCAGCCGCGAAAACGATAGCTCCTCGGCAAAAAAATCATGGCGAGCCACGGGATCTTCTTGTCCGCATAAGGCGGGCTTAAATTCCTCTCTCCCAAAAAGCCGCAAATAATCTTCCTGCGAAAATTCCGCGTCTTGTTGCACTTCAAAGCTTTTCAAAAACCGCGAAGGCAACTTCTCGACGCTCTGCAGATAGCAAATCGCGCTTTTTTTAGCGCCTCTTAGCAAGCCGTCGTAGTAAAATCTTTGTAAATTTTCGCGGTCTGCGTGGCTGATAAGCCCTGCTCTAGCGCGCAAAGCAGAGTTTAAAAACATCTCTCCGCTACTGCGATTTGGCACCAGATCATCGTTAAAATCTGGGATTATCACGCCATCAAATTGTAGCCCACGGCTCTCTAAAAGCCCCATTACCGTGACCTTTCCGCCACGAACATCATCGAGCTTAATGCGCGAAATTTCTAACAAAAAAAGATCGATTAGATTGCCCAAGCTTAGGTTTTCGTCCTTAAATTTTCGAAGCAAAATTTTAATTAGATATAGCGGCTCTTTTAGCTTTTCTTGCAGTAGCGCATCACTAATTTTGGGTAAACAGGCGAGCTTGGCAATTAGTGCCGCAAAATGCTCGAAGCTTACTCGCTTTGCAAAATCGCGCGCAAACTCACCAAAAAGTGCCTCATCCACGCCCACACTCGCAAAAAACAGATCAAGCTCCTGCGGGTTTGGGCGCTG
>NZ_CALKTS010000002.1 GCF_937997595.1 uncultured Campylobacter sp.
GGGATGAGCTAAAAAGCTACGAGCTAAAGGCGCTAATTAATAGCGCTGGCTTTGGGGATTTTGGCTTAGTGGGAGAGCAGGATTTACAAAAAACGGTAAGAATGATAGACCTAAATGTAACCGCGCTCGCGATACTTTCGAGCTTATTTACGCGAGATTACAAACGCAAACAAACTCAGCTTATAAACATCTCCTCCGTGGGCGGCTATTTTCTGGCGCCCGGCGTCGTGCCGTATTGCGCTACAAAATTTTTCGTAAGCGCTTTTACCGAGGGCTTGCACCGCGAGCTAGCGCAGGATAAAGAGGCCAAAATGCAGGCTAAAGTTCTAGCTCCCGCCGCGACTAAAAGCGAGTTTTGCGACGTAGCTTCGGGAAAGCGCGGATTTGATTACGATGCGGCGTTTTCGCAATACCACAGCAGCGAACAAACGGCAGAATTTTTGCTCACGCTTTACGATAGCGATGCATGCATCGGAGAGGTGGATTTGGCTAGCTTCGAATTTAAACTTAGCGAACAGAAATTTAATTATATAGCGACCGCCAAATAGCGGATCGGGTGAGGCGAAAGCTCACTTATAGCTTGCGCTGTTAAGTTGCTTCTTTACGTGCGAGCAGGACTTGATTAGCTTCGTAACGACAAGCTGCGCAGGCAGGCGCCTTTGAATTTTACGCATTTATAGATCGCACGATGAGCCGTGCTGTGCAGACGATATGCGCGTAAAATTTAGAATAACGTAGCGCCGGAGTTAAATTTAACCACACAACGCGTTAAAATTTAAAGAAATTCAGGGAGTGAAAATGGGAAAATCCGCCTTGGTGCTGGGCGCTACGGGCGTCGTAGGTAGGGAGTTGGTGCGCGAGCTTTGCGAGAGTCCCGGTTACGATGAGGTAGAGGCGTGGGTGCGCCGCGAGATAGGCTTTTGCCACCCTAAGCTTCGCGTGCGGATCATTGATTTTGAGGGCATCTCGGATATCGCGCCGCATAAATTTGACGAAATTTTTTGCGCGTTGGGTACGACGATGAAGCAGGCGGGCTCGCGCGAGGCGTTTTTGCGCGTGGATGTGGACTACGTCTATGCAGCGGCGAAGTGGGGCAAAACAGCGGGCGTACGGCGCTTTGTGCTCGTATCAGCTCCGGGTGGGAGCGAAGGTTCGCCAAGCTTTTATCTGCGCGCCAAAGGGCAGATCGAGCGGCGCGTGAGCAAGCTTGGCTTTGACAGCCTTCAGATCGTCCGTCCGCTGACAATCTTGGGCGAGAGATCGGATACTCGTCTGCTAGAGCGGCTCGCGGCGGCGGTTTTTAAACTGCTGCCCGCCTGCGTGTTCGGCAAATTTAGACCGCTTAGCGGCACAAGTAGTGTGCGCTGCGAGCGTGATTTTTGGCTCAAAATCCTATAAAAATTCGCTCATTTTTTCTCTTTATTTTGTTTGATCTCCTCAAGACTTAGACCGCTTTTACCGATGCTGTCCATACCGAGCGTTTCGATCATCACGAGTATTGCGGCTGGGTCTTTGCCTAATACGCGTGCTAGCGTATTCGTAATCTCGGCGATGATTTGCTTTTTTTGCTCTTTTGTAGGCTCCGGAGCGGCTACTTTTATATTTATGAATGGCATTTTCTCTCCTTAAATTTGATAAAGCAGGGCTAATTATATCAAATTTTAGACTGTTACCCGTCTCGTTTGCGTTCTAAAATTTAAGTAGATATATTAGAATTTAACTTTAAATTTGATTTAAAGCTAGTATGATTATTATGTGATTCGGTAGTAGTAAAATTTGATAAATTTACCCAAAAGGAGCGAATATGCGTAAGAATTTTTTCGGTTCTATCGTTTTGGCTGCGGCCTTGGCAAGCGGCGCGCTTATAGCGGTGCCGCAGACTGCGAGTGCGGGCGTTTTGGCGCATCAGGTAAAAACCCAAGGCGAGCTCGGCTCGGTGTTTATCAACCCTTACGATGTGGCGCCTCTAACGGCCGTCATCGATAGGGCGGGCAAGGACATCAAGGATATCCACGTGCGGGTGCTCGGTAAGCCAAACGGCGGCATCGACATCGTCTATAAAGTCTCCGAGCATGCGCTGCTGACGCACGACGGCGTGCCGATCTGGGGGCTGTATCCGGATTATCTAAACGAGGTCGAAGTAAGCTACGTTTTTAACGGCGAAAAGAAGGTCGAAAAGTATAAAATTTACGCTCAGCCGATCGTGACGTATAGCCGAGATTATAGATTTAGCCACATGCAAAAGATGAAGGTTAAAAAGGTCGATCCTGCGTTTAAAAACAGGCTCTATCTCATCAATAATACGATCACGAGCGTCCATAAACCGCTTGATTGGAAAAACGGCGGTGCGGCTAGCTGGAATGATTTCACCGAAAATTTCGTCGTCGATACGCAGGGCGAGGTCAGATGGTATCTGGACTATCAGAAATTTTACGACCGCAGCGAGCGCAGAGTGATGGACGGCGGTATGATGATGGGCTTTCATCAGCTGCCAAACGGCGATCTGAGCTGGGGCATGGCGCAGCGATATATGCGCTACGATATGATGGGCAAGGAGGTATATAATCGCGAGCTGCCGCGCGGCTACATCGATCTTAGCCACGAGGTGATGCCGCTTAAGGGCGATCACTTGCTGCTTCGCGTCGGTAAATACAACTACCACCACGCAGACGGCAGGCTCTCGCACACGATCAGAGATCACATTATCGAAGTGGACGGCAGCGGTAAGGTCGTGGACGAGTGGGATCTGAATGAAATTTTCGGCAAAAACGTCTACCGCAGTAACCTCATCAAGGCTCTTGACGCTCGCGCCGTGTGCCTAAATATCGATATGGACGCCAAAGAGATCAAAATTAGCGACGATCTGCCTTTCGGCGACGTGACCTCGACCGGCACGGGACGCAACTGGGCGCACGTAAACTCGATCTCGCACGATCCTAGCGACGACGGCATCATCCTCTCGCTTCGCCACCAAGGCATCGTCAAGATCGGCCGCGACAAAAAGGTAAAGTGGATCCTCGCAAGTCCAGAGGGCTGGAGCGCGGACTTTAAAGAAAAAGTGCTTACTCCTGTCGATAAAAACGGCAACAAAATCGAATGCGAAAACTCAAAATGCGAGGGCGACTTCGACTGGTCGTGGACTCAGCACACCGCGTGGCTCACTCCGCGCTACGATAACAAGGGCTCCGTAAAGCACATCAGCGTATTTGACAACGGCGACGGCCGCGGCATGGAGCAGCCTGCGCTAAAAGAGCAAAAATACTCGCGCGCGGTCGAGTACAAGATCGACGAGCAAAAGGGCACCGTCGAGCAGACGTGGGAGTTTGGCAAGGAGCGCGGATTTGACTTCTATAGCGCGGTTACTAGCGTCGTGGAGTGGCAAAAGGATAAAAGCACCTACTTCATCTCAAGCTCGAACGTCTATCTGCTAAAGCCTGATAAGACGATCAAAATGGTGCTCGTGGAGATCGATCCGAAAACAAACGACATTAAATTTGAAATGGACGTGGAGTCTGCGTCTAGAGACGACGTGGCATACCGCGCGATGGTGATCGATCCGAATATCTTTGATTATTAAAATTTCGCGGCGAGTTAAATTTACTGCGATCGCCGGAGTTAAATTTTAAAATTTACGCGGCGGGTTGGATTTGAAATTTAACCCGCTTGCTTAAATTTTACCCACCGCGTCGTTGAAATTCGGCTTATCAAATTTGCCGAATTTTATCTTTTAAGGCCTAAATTCTACTCGCTTATAAAATATTTCTGAGCGTAAGCGGCGTCGTTGTAAAGTCCTTCTCCGTATCTGTCTTTACCGTAATTTTTAATGATCTCTTGCCCTGCGCTTGAGGCTACGAAATCTATAAAATCTTTCGATTTCTTGCTTTCGGCAGTATCGCTATCGTTTTGTCTTAGGGCGCAATACGTATTTATTAGATATTTATCGCCGCGAAATAGAATTTCGCTGGATTTTATATCTTTTTTCGCCACGACCCAAGTACTGCTATCGCTCATAAAATATGCTCCGTTTTTATCAGCTTTTAAAAGAGTCGCTAACATAAAATCTTTATTTGCCTCATACCACTGACCTTGTGGAACGATATTTGCCATTTTCCAGATACTAAGCTCTTTTTTATGAGTTCCGGAGTTGTCCGCTCTGGTGTAAAAAAGGCTTTGGGACTTGGCTATATCAGTATAGGCTTCTGTTACGTTTTGGGCGGTTTTTATCTTTGCGGGATCGCTTTTAGGCCCTACGATAAAAAACTCGTTTGATCCGATCAACGTCCTTTGCGTAGCCCAGCCCTCTTTTACGGCGCTTATTTCCGCCTTTGGAGCGTGAACCATAGCGATATCTATCTTTTTATTTTTCAAAAGTTCGAGAGTCTGACCGCTTCCTGCTTTTATCCAGCAAATTTTGGTGTCGTTTGCCTTGCTAAATTCATTAGATAAAACTTCGAGTAGCCCAAGCTCTCCCGGGCTTCCCGTAGCAAGCTTTAGCTCTGTTTTTCCATCTCCATACACTGCGGTGCACTCACTCGCCATCAAACTGGCGCATAGCAAAATCGCGATACAAATAGACTTTTTCATAACTACTCCTTGTTTTGAAATGTAAAATTTCAGGCATTATACAACCAAGGAACTTAAACTCGAAATGGTTAAAGAATTAAAAAAGAAGCTCGTTGCTTAGATTTTATTTCAAATTTACCCTTTATTTTATACAATCTTTAAAAATTACCGTAAAGGAAATTCGATGAAAACGATCTCCAAGATTATTCGAGCTCTAGCCGCCGTCTGCTTGCTTAGCGTAGGTGTAAACGCGCTGGAGGAAGGCGTTAATTATCAAGTGCTGCAAAAGCCGCTAAATGTGCCGAAAAACAGCATCGTTAAAATTTTTAGCTACGAGTGCCCGCACTGCTATGCGTTTGATAGGACGGTCACGCCGCAGCTGATGAAAAAGCTCGAAGGGGCGGAGTTTTTGCCGTGGCATCTAAAGACCAAGGGTGTGTTCGGACAGACGGCGAGCGGTATATTCGCAGCCCTCATCGTGCTTGATGAAAAGGACGATGTGAGTCCACTAAGCGATGAGTCAAAATTTAAAAAGGCAAAATTTGCGATTTACAAAGCGATCCACGACAAAAAGGACGATTTTGGTGGCGGCAGTGATAAACAAAGGTTCATCAAAACCGCGCTGGATGCCGCGGGCGTGAGCATGAACGAATATGAAGCGGCGCTTGCCAGCAAAAAGGCGCAGGCTCTGCTTGCGCAGTGGGACGCGGGCTACGAAGTCGCGGTGATTTCAGGCGTGCCGGCATTTGTCGTCAGCGGCAAGTATCTCTTAAACACCTCCTCGTTCGGTTCCGTCGATGAAATGGTCGCTGCGGTAAAGGAGCTGCTGGCGAAATAGGCTTCGCCGCGCCAAAGCAAGCTTTGTTTTACGCGCTGCATTAAATTTAGCCGCAGTGGCAGGCTTCTAGCAAATTTTATCGCTAGCCGCGCGGAACAATAACGATTAAATTTTACGTTTTCAAAGCGCGGGTTTCGGCGGGTAAGGTTTGAGCCAAAATTTAAAAATTTGACTTTAAATTTAAATGTAAAATTTCAAGGCGAAGTATCGCGAGATGGATTTAAGGGTTGCGACGTAAAAATTTAGCGTGGGCTGGACAAGGTAGTCCGCCGAGCTAAATTTTTACTAGCTCCGTTAAAGACGCTCGCGAGGCAAGCCGCAAAGTTAAATTTGATCGCCGCTTAGTAGTATGTACCCGCTTTCGCTGATATTTTTAAATTTAACCCCCAGCTCCCGCTTCAGCCTCAGCACGACGTTTTGTATCGCGCCCTTGCTCGTTTGCTCGCCCTCATAGACGAACTCCTCGATCATCTCGTAGCTTACGAGTTTGTTTAGATTGTACGCAAAGAGCCAAAAGAGCTTGTTTTGCAAAAACGATAGATAAATTTCCTCACCGTTTTTGTAGATCTTTTCTTTGGCGAGATTTATGCTGGTTTGCGGGCCCAGGCGCACGAGCTTTTCGTCCTTTTCGTAGGTTAGAGCTACGAGCAGGCGGCACAGAGCGGCGATATCGACGGGCTTTTTTAGAAACGACGCCGCGCCGTGCTCGATGCTTTTGATGAGGTTGTCGTCGGTGTCGTAGGAGGTAAAGACGATAAATTTTTGCGCGGGCTTTATGCGCATCATCTCCTTCATCATCTCAAAGCCGTTCATCGCGGGCATGTGGATGTCGGTGATGACGACGGCGGGAGCTAGCTTTTTAAAGCGCTCCAGCCCCTCTAGCCCGTCGCCCGCGCCCCAGACGCTTAGGCAATACGGCTTTAGCCCGCCTATTAGCAGCTCCCTTGCGATCTCGTCGTCCTCGACGATGAGGACGGTCAGGTCTTTAAGCAGCTTTAAATGCTCTTGCATCTCACTCCTTTAAATTTGTCTCAAAGCCGAGCTCAAACGTCGTCGGATCGCCCGCGCTCAGCAGCTTGACGTCGCCTGAAAGCTTTTCGTTTGCGAGCTTTTTGCCAAAATACAGCCCGATGCCGCTTCCTTGCTTTTTGGTAGTTTTTGGCTGGGTCAAAATTTTATCCCGAAGCTCCTTGCTCACGCCGCTGCCGTAGTCCGTGACGGATATTTTGCACATGCCGTTTTCAAATTTGACGTCCAAAAAAACCTGCCGTTTGGCGATCTCGTCTTTGTATCGCTCCACGACCGCGTCTTTTGCGTTGTGAATGAGGATGAGTAAAATTTGCTGCACGATGCCCATCCGCTGCGTGGCCTCTTCATCTTTAAACTCGCGCAGGCTTACCGCGACGTTTGCTTTGCTAAGCTCGGTGTGCATTAGTTTTAGTAGGTCTTTTATGCAGCGCTGCACGCTAAATTTTTGCGGAGCGTCGCTACTTTTATAAAAATTTCTAAAAATCTCGATCGTATCGCTTAAAAGCACGGTCGCGGCCTGCCCTTTTTGCAGCATATGCTCTAGCGTCGCGGCGTCTAGCTTGCCGTCTTTTTGTAGCATAAGCAGGCTTGATATCATCAAATTTAGCGAATTAACCGGCTGGATAAACTGATGATTTATGCCGCTGATTAGCTCGCCCGCCTCGCTCATGCGCGCTTTGTGCTTGAGTAGGGCCTCGTAGTCGTCTTGTAGGTTTTTGATTTTTGAGTACATAAAGTTATGTAAGAAATTCGCCACCAGCGCCAAAGCCGCGAACGCAAAAAGCAGGATGAGGGCGTTTTTTAGCGCGGAGTTAAGCAGCGCGGCGAGCTCCTTTTCGTTATCGGTGCCGGCTCCTATGAACCAGTTTAGCGTGGGGATCTCGGCGACGGAGATGAAATTTGAGCCGATATTTAGGCTCGTGATGTCCTCGTCGCGCAGGAAAAGCTCTTTAAATTTATCCTCGATCTGCTTTTTTAGCGCTGCGTCCTTCATCGGGGTTAAAATTTCGCCGCCGTGCGTGACGATAAAGGCGTAGGTATCTGGCGCGAGTTTAAATTTTTCCATATTTTTTAGTATGTTTTGCAGCTTCACCACGCCGCAAAACACTCCCGCAAACGAGCCGCCGTCCATGACGGGTACGCATAAATTTAACGTAGGCTCGCCTAAAATTTTATGGCGCTGCATAAAATTTACCGTGGGTGTGAGCGTGTTTTTGGTCTCCTCAAACCACACAAGCCCCGTGCGCAGGCTCTTTGGCATCGCTTCATCGTCGCCCAGCTCCTTGCCGTCCACGAATATTTCTCCGTCCTCGCGCAAAAACTGCAAGGCGTCGAATTCTGCGGAGTTTTCTTTAAAAAGACGTATGAAGCCGCCGAGCTTTTCGTCGTCTCGTATCGCGTCCGCGTTTTGCATAAATTTAGCCGCGCGCACCAGCGAGTGCAGCCGCTCGTCCAGCCAAAACGAGAAATTCCCGACGATATTTTCACTAGCGGCGATCTTGTTTTTATCCGCAAGCGCCGTGATCTGCGCCTTGGCGCCCTCGTAGTTTTTCACGCCCAAAAGTACTACGAAAAGGCTTGCGAAAATGATGATGAAGTAAATTTTAAAATTATGTTCGTGTAAGGCTTTCATGCGCCCAGTATAGCAAAATCGGTCTAAATTTAGACCGATTTAAGCTTTTTTGAGGGTTAAAATTTTGCAAACGAACATCGCGGCGAGCACGACGAAGCAGACGCCAAAGCCGATCAGCGTGCAGTCGGCCATCGACATAAATTTGCTTGATGGGATCAGATACCAGCCGTCCTCATAAAGATCGACTAAATACTTCTGAAAGCCGTCTAGCGTGACGCCCTCAGGCACCAGCGGATTATCGTAGCCGCAGTCGCCCGTAGGCAAGAACCAATCGGGCGCCCACCGCTCAAGCGGCAGGCCGAACGGATAGTGCGGCTCGGTCGAGCAGCCCTGCACGCCGAACGGATCGTCTCCGTGGACGGCGTCGTGGATTTTGATTAGTTTGGCGCTATACATTATGCCCTGGATCGCGCCCCAAAAGGCTAGCAGGTAGCCTGCGAGCGCGAGGAGTAAATTTTTGGGATTTATGATCGCGACCAGGCCTCCTAGCGCCATGCACAAAAAGGCAAAGCGGATATAGACGCACTGCTCGCAAGGCGGCATATAGACGTAGTTTTGAAACAGCGAGTGCGCTAGGATCACGAGTCCCACGCTCACCGCTATGAGGATCGCCCACGGCAGGCGGCTATCGCCGAATTTCGTTATTTTTTCCGCAAATTTCATGCCCACGCCCTATTTTTTAAGCAGCTCTTCAATTAGCTGCGCCATGCCGTCGATAGAGCTGATGGACTTCGTCATGATTAGGTATTTGCCGTTTACGACGAACGCCGGCACGCCTTGGATTTTCGCTACGTCGTAGCTCTCGTCCCATTTTTTAAGCAGTTCGGCGACTTTGGGATCCTCTAGCTTTTTTTGATAGTCCGCCTCGCTGATGCCCGCCGCGTCAAGCCCCGTCTTTAAAAACGCAGCCTCGTCCTTGCCGTCGCTCCAGCGCTGCTTTTGATCGTGATAGGCCTTGTAGTAGGCAAATTTTGCTTTTTTAAACAGCGAGTTTTCATCTAGCAGGCTCACGCCCTTTTCCTCGTCCATCACGGCTAAAACGGCAAAAATTTTACTCGCCGCCTCGCCGTATTCGCCCTTGGTTTTTAGATGAAACGGTACGTATTTTAGCCCCGCGACCTTTTCGACGACCTTCGGAGTGACGGTTTTGTCGTATTTATAGCAAAACGGGCATGCGTAGCTAAAGACCTTAACTAGCGTGTTTTGTTCTACCGATAGCGGTTTTTCGAGCTTTACGTAGTCCTCACCCTCGGTAAATGCGGACGCGCTAAGGGCGCCGAACATCGCTACGGCTAAAAAGCCTTTGCTAAATTTAGAAAATAGCTTCATGGAATGCTCCTTAAAATGATTTTGTTTGCGTTAATTTTATATCCTCTCGCCGCCGCAGAACTCACGCTAAGATAAATTTTAGATTAAATTTATAGAATTTCGGCTAAATTTTGGCGCAAAAGCTAAAATTTGAAATTATTTTTTATAATTAAGCAAGTTTTAATAAACGCGTGATTTTTATGTTAGCGAGGTTGATTAAAATTACGATATCAAACCAATTCAAAGGAGAATAAGATGAAGCGAACTCTTTCCTCATTTGCACTGGCTGCGGTGCTTTTAGGTGGTCTAAGTACGGCTGCGCTAGCTATCGGCGGACCTAGCGGCGCGCACATAGACTACGCCGTCCCCGGCAAGATCGGCGAAGTAGTCGTTAATCCATACGACATCGCGCCTCTAACGGCGGTGATCAAAAACGGCGGCTACACGCTAGCAAACGCAAAAGTCACCATCGTGCCGAAGCCGGACGGCCAGACGATCAGCTATAAGGTCGCCGATAAACACCTTCGCACGCACGGCGGAATCCCCGTTTTCGGGCTCTACCCCGACTATCAAAATACCGTCGAGGTCGAGTACGATAAAATTTATAAGGACCAAACCGAGCACGTAAAAGAAACCTATAAAATTTACGCTCCCGCGATTTATCTAGAGAGCTCCGGTATGCCGTCTCAAAAGGGCGCATTGTTTGATAAAATCGAGGTCGTGAAGGCTCCGAGCGCTAAATTTGCAAACCGCCTCTACTACGTAAATAACTTCGTAAATAAAACGGGCAAGGGCACCAAAGTCGTGTGGAACAACCCCGCAGGCGGCGCGATCGAGTGGAACTACAGCCCGAACAACTTCATCCTAGACACCAAAGGCGAAGTGCGCTGGTATATGGAGCCGAGTAAAATTTACGACCTCAAGCAGCCCTTTAGCGCGGGCGTCATGATGGGCTTTAAGCAAAACGACGACGGCGCGATGACATGGGGTTACGGCCAAAGATACGTCAAATACGACATAATGGGACGCGAAATCTTTAACCGCGAGCTACCTGCGAGCTACAACGACTTCTCGCACTCTATGGACGTAGCGCAAAACGGACACTACTTCCTGCGCGCGGCAAATGCCAACTATAAGCGCGCCGACGGCAAAAACGTCCGCACCGTGCGCGACGTCATCGTCGAGGTCGATCGCGACGGCAACGTCGTGGATGATTTTAGGCTGTATGAAATTCTCGATCCGTATCGCGACATCGTGCTAAAAACGCTCGATCAGGGTGCGGTGTGCCTAAATATCGACGCTAAAAAGGCGGGGCACACCGCAAGCGCAGACGAGTTAGCTGCGATGGATACGAACGAAAAATGGGGTGATATCGTGAGTTCGGGCCCTGGACGCAACTGGGCGCACGTAAATAGCGTGGACTACGACCCAAGCGACGATAGCATCATCATCTCTAGCCGCCACCAAGACGCCGTCATCAAGATCGGTCGCGACAAAAAGATCAAGTGGATAATGGGCGCGCACAAAGGCTGGAAGGACCAGTTTAAAGGCTATTTGCTCCAGCCTGTAGATAAAGACGGCAAAAAGATCGT
>NZ_CALKTS010000003.1 GCF_937997595.1 uncultured Campylobacter sp.
AGGTGCCGATCGGCATCAACGCGCGCCTTGACGGCGAAAATATCTACATAAGCGCGATCGTGGGCCTACCCGACGGCAGCGAGAGCATCCGCCAAAGCATCGTCGCGCAAAAATCGCAATACCAAAGCGTAGGCGCGGAGCTCGCGCGCGTTTTTATCGAAAAGGGCGCAAAGCAGCTTCTCGCGCGCGCTGAAGCGATGGCGAACCTATAAGAAGCCCTAATGCAAAAAGAGCAAATGCCGCTTTTTATAATCAAAGATTATTGGATCAAGATTTATATCGATTTGGGCGTTACTTCGTCCATCGTTATGCTTGTTTTTGAGCTCGTCACTAGGGGCATTCACTGGCATTACTGGGTTGGGGTTTGGATTTTAACCTTAATAGGTCTTTTAGGGATAAATAAAAACAAATTTTTAAGCTTCTATCCCGGCAGAATAGAATATAACAAATCCTCTGCAAACTATCAAGAAACGATAGTTACAAAAAAATCTATCGACATAGCGCGTATTGATAAGGTAGCGATTTATAAATTCGTAGATTTTGCGGTAGAAGAATTTAGCTATGATAAAAATATTAGCGCCTTTAAAAAGCTTATTTTAATGGCTTTTTCGTGGATATTGTATTTGATGGATTTGATATGCTTTGCCGTTTTGCGACTAAGGGGTAGGATAAAAAGCATAAATTTATATGTCTTGATATTTTTAGACAGCGAAAATGGGGTATTCGTCAGTATCCCGCTTGCGATGTTAAGCGATTTTGAACGAAAAAATTTAGAAAAATATTTAAAGAAAGCAAAAATAAATTATTTTTAATATTTGCAATTCCAGTTGGGGAATTTATGTGGAAAAAAGTTAAGTTGTAAAAAATAGGAGAAATAAAAATAAAAAATGGATAAAAAATTAGATGACAAAAAAGTTGTTGTTGGAATGAGCGGCGGGATAGACAGCTCTGTTGCCGCTCTGTTGTTAAAGCAGCAAGGATATGAAGTAATTGGAGTTACATTAAAGCATTTGCCTGATGAACTTTCGGAAAATCCAGGGAAAACGTGCTGTTCTTTGGATGACATAAATGATGCGAGGTATACTTGTTATACTTTGGAAATTCCCCATTATGTTTTAA
>NZ_CALKTS010000004.1 GCF_937997595.1 uncultured Campylobacter sp.
TTTTGGGATTTTTGGGATTTTTGGGATTTTTGGGATTTTTGGGATTTTTGGGATTCCGCCGCCGCGACTCAAAATTTTGGCAGCGGAATTTAGAAAGCTTTGCTAGCTTTAATAACCTGCGCAAGGCTAAATTTAAACTTTACGCAGTTAGAATTTGTACGCCCGCGCGAAGAATTTTACAACTTATAGTTTGCTTGCGTTTTTGTCTAGATACTCTGCGACGCCCTTAGGATCTGCTTTCATCCCTGCGTCACCTTTGTGCCAGCCTGCAGGGCAGACCTCGCCGTGCTCGTTCGTAAATAGCATCGTATCGACCATTCTTAGCATCTCGTCGATGTTTCTGCCAAGCGGTAGGTCGTTGATGACGGCGTGGCGGACTGTGCCGTCTTTGTCAAGTAGGAAGCTGCCGCGAAGCGCTACGGCATTGCCGAATAGCACGTCGAAGCTGCGCGCGATATCCTTTGTAATATCCGAAACTAGCGGGAACTGCACTTTGCCGATACCGCCTGCATTTACCGGAGTGTTTTTCCACGCAAGGTGGGTAAACTCGCTATCGCAGCTAACGCCGATAACTTCGATGCCCTTGGATTTGAAATCTTGATATCTGTGATCGAATGCGATGATCTCGCTCGGGCAGACGAAGGTAAAATCTTTTGGATAAAAGAATACGACCGCGCCTTTTTCGCCGATATTTTTATAGAGGTTGAAATCCTCAACTATCTCGTTGTTGCCTAAAACCGCAGTTGCCGTAAAATCAACGGCTTTGTTGGTTACTATCATTTGTTTCTCCTTGTTAATAAAATTTATGATGGCGATTATACATTTTAAAACTTTAGATTTGCTGAAATTTGATGAAAATTTTTATATAATAAAATTTATTTGCTTGATAATATTAAATTTTATCATTTTTTAAATTTAGTATGTTATCATTACTCCACATTTTTTGATAAAGGAGAAACAATGGCTGTAAAAATCACCGATATTTGCATTAGCTGCGGCTCATGCATCGACGAGTGCCCGGTAAATGCGATCGTGGACGATAGCGATAACCCAAGCGGCGAGGATAGCTACTACGTATATGCCGATAAATGCGTCGAGTGCGTGGGCTACAACGACGAGCCGGCTTGCGCTAGCGCCTGTCCGACTGATGGCTGTATCGTTTGGAGTGACATCGTAGCGGGCCAACCTAGCAGGGATAGTATAGGTGCGGATCTACGCAGCGGAGATACCCCGGTATTTGCTTAGCAGATAAAATTCCGCGATCAAATGCGCGGAATTTTAATTCATTTAATCCTTAAATAAATTTTAACCTATTTTTCGATACAATCCGCCTTTCACTTTAAGGAGATTATATGCAGCAAACGCTTTCTATTATTAAGCCTGATGCCGTTAAAAAGGGCGTTATCGGCAAAATTATCGATCGTTTCGAAAGCCACGGACTAAGAATCGCAGCGGCTAAAAAATTATGCCTAAGCGCCGAAGATGCGGGTAAATTTTATGAAATTCACAAGGATCGCCCTTTTTATAAGGATCTGATTGAGTTTATGACTAGCGGCCCGGTGGTCGTAATGGTGCTTGAAGGCGACGATGCTGTAGCTAAAAATCGCGCGCTAATGGGCGCTACCGATCCGAAAAAAGCCGATAAAGGCACGATCAGAGCAGACTTTGCGGACAGCATCGACGCTAACGCCGTTCACGGTAGCGACAGCCTAGAAAACGCAAAAACCGAGATCGCATTTTTCTTTGCAAAAAGAGAAATTTGCTAAGAGTGCCACGTGAAGATCGCTTTTGCTAAAATTTCCGCCGCGCCCGTGCCGTTTGAAATTTCGAGGGACGGACTTAAGTTTGGCGGAAATTTAAAACGAAAAGACTCTAAGTTTATCGAGTGCGAGGGCGAAATTAAGGGCAAAATTCCATACATTTGCGACCGCTGCGGCAAAGAATTTAATCTTGACGTAAACGAGAGCGTAAATTTGCTTTTAAGCGAAGGCGTTTTTAATGACGAAAGGCACGAAAGCTTGGACGTTATGGAGTTTTTCGGCGCCGAAGTTGATCTGGATGAAATTTTAAGAAGCGAAACGGAAGCTTTCAAAAGCGACTATTTTTATTGCGAAGAATGCAAGAACTAAATTTATAAAGGAGAAAAAATGGCAGTTCCAAAGCGAAGAGTTAGTAAAACTCGTGCGGCGAAAAGACGCACTCACTACAAAGTGACCCTTCCGATTCCCGTCAAAGATAAAGACGGAAGCTGGAAAATTCCGCATAGAATAAACAAAACTACGGGCGAATATTAATCCGATGATTTCCGTTGCTATAGACGCGATGGGCGGTGATTTCGGCTGCGAGCCGATAATAAACGGAGTCGTAGATGCGCTGCGAGAGCGTAAATTTAATGCATTTTTGGTAGGCGACGAAGCGCAAATCAAGCCTTTTATTCCACAAGATCAAGGCTTTGAGAAATATATCACTTACGTAGCTGCAAGCGAAGTTTTCGAGATGAAAGAGGGCGCAACCGACGCTCTCAAACGCAAAGAGAGCAGCATCTTTAAAGCGGTCGATCTAGTAAAAGACGGCACTTGCAAAGCCGTGGTATCAGCAGGACATAGCGGCGCTACGATGAGCCTTGCTACGCTTCGCATAGGAAGGCTCAAAGGTATTTTGCGCCCCGCAATTGCCACGCTGATGCCAAATTCCATAGGCGGTCGCACGCTTGTGCTAGATGTGGGCGCTTATGTGGATTGTAAGCCTGAGAATTTGTTTCAATTTGCGATTATGGGCGAAGCATATGCCAAGGAGATTATGGGTTTAAACGCACCACGCATCGGCTTATTATCCAACGGCGAGGAGGATAGTAAAGGCAACGAGGTAACAAAAGAAACCTTTCATATGCTTAAGAAGATGCAAAATTTTATCGGTAATGTCGAAGGCAATCAAATTTTTGACGGCTCGGTAGACGTGGTCGTGTGCGACGGATTTATCGGCAACATTATGCTAAAATCCAGCGAAGGTGTCGCAAGCGCTATCGGCAAACTTATTAAAAACGAAACTAAAAAATCCCCTATCGCCATCGCAGGCTCCATCTTGATGAAGCGTGTCTTTAAAATTATTAAAAAAAGTACGGATTATGACGAATATGGCGGTGCGCCGCTTTTAGGCGTCAAAGAATGCGTCATCATAAGCCATGGCAAAAGCACCCCGAAAGCCGTTAAAAACGCGATCTTTCAGGCGCTTAAATTTGCAGATTCCAAAATCAACTCCGCGATAGAAAGCGAAATTTCTTCAAACGAATAGGAAAACGAATGCAAAAAGCCTCGATGATCTCAATCGCAGCATACGCGCCGAGCGAAATTTTAACCAATTTCGATCTTGAAAAAATGGTTGAAACGACTGATGAATGGATCGTCAAGCGAACAGGTATTCATGAGCGCCGCATCGCAAAGGGCGAGACCACTAGCGATTTGGGTATGAAGGCTGCGGCACTTGCGATTGAGCGTAGCGGTTTGCAAAAAAACGAGATCGATACAATAATATGCGCCACGATCTCGCCCGATTATTTCTGTATGCCCTCGACCGCGTGCGTCATCGCGGATAAGTTGGGTTTGAGCTTCGGCATCACGGCGTTTGATATAAATGCCGCCTGTACGGGCTTCATCTATCTTTTAGAGCTCGCAAAATCCCTCATCGAAAGCGGTGCCAAAAAACACGTGCTGATAATCGGCACGGAAAAACTAAGCTCGATAGTCGATTGGAGCGACCGCGCTACGTGCATACTCTTCGGCGACGGCGCAGGCGCTGCGGTTATCGCGGCGCGTGACGATAACGGAATCATCGACATTCATACCGCTAGCGACGGCAGTAAGGGCGATCTTCTCATCACCGCAGCCCCGGGTAGCGTCAATCCACTCAGCCAAAAAATCATTGACGAAAAGCTAGGCTTCATGCAGATGGCGGGGCGCGAGGTCTTTAAAATCGCGGTGCCGACGCTTAGTAACGACGTCGTGGAGATTTTGGAGAAAAATAAAATTTCGCCCGAGCAGGTCGATCTTTTCATCCCGCATCAGGCAAATTTACGCATCATCGAGGCGGTCAAGGCGAGATTAGAATTTAGCGACGAGCAGTGCGTGCTTACGATCGGCAAATACGGCAACACGAGCTCGGCGTCGATCCCGATGGCGATAAATGACGCTTACGAGAGCGGCAGGCTCAAAAATGGCTCGCTTATGCTTTTGGACGCGTTCGGCGGCGGTTTTACGTGGGGTAGTGCGCTTTTAAAATTCGGCGGTAAGAGCATAAACTAGCGCTTTTTAAATTTTATTATCTTTGAATTTCGCCATATTTAAAAGTTAAATTCTAAGCTTATTTACAAAACTAATTTCAAGTTTATATTTATTCCGAGTTAGGTTTCAAAATTTTAAAATGAAGCGTTTGCGATTGAAAGCATATTATAATCTTGTGCAGTTAAAATATCGGCTTTTGCGTGAGATAGTAAAACGACGTTAGTCTTAGGTCTGCTGCTTTTTGGTGGCGGGCTTTTAGAATATAAAAGAAATCAAATATGCGATAGCTTAAATGGGCGTTAATTTCAGGCGATTCTGCATTAACGGCTTTTAATTAGCTGCAAAGCTCGGCAAGTATTTTTATGGCGGCGTATGGTGGATCTTTTGAGCGACCTACACATAGGCTGTAGAATAAAATTCAAATACCAAAACGCTCACAACAGCAAGCATCAAATTGCCTTAGATTTGAAATTTAGCATAAACGCCGGTAAATTTAAATCAAATACTACGAATGGAATAATAAAGGACGCTATGCCATGAGCGAAGAGGCGTCGTATTATAGGGCGTTAAAATCTCCAGCTATCTCCCGTTATACAATATACATTTATCCCTGTGTAGATAGTGGATGACGGAGGACGCGGTCGCGTCAGCTGCAGACTAAAGCGGTCAATGCACTTAGCTTTAGTGTGAAAGCTACAGCGATTTATAGGTTTGATGATATGCCTAGCTCAATGTCATTGTAAGCATTGGGAAATTTTAGCACGAAATATCATCTTGCAGTTACGGACGACAGGTATTAAAGCATATTATTAAGGCAATTTTTTATAAATTTTAAGTTCAAATTCCATTCGGATAAAATTTCGATTATTTTTTAAAAAGCGATCCGAAATTATCTAAAATTCCTCCGCTAGCTTGGACTATCTAGCGTTTTGTTCGTGTACCCGGTTTAAAATTTTAAATAACGTAAAATCCCAAATTCTCGTGCTTAAGGATAATTTTTCTGATCTCTTTTAGTAAGCTGAGCGAGGCTTCGATTTCGACGCGGCGGGTGCTTACGCTCTCGACGTTTGCGCCTACGCTTACACCTTTTGCGAGGGCGTATTTGTAGATGAAATCAAACATCTCTGCGCACAGCGCTGTTGAACTTTGCAAAATATCAACGCTGCTTTGCAGCCGCTGCTGCAAAAAATCTGGCACCGAGATGCCAAGCCATTTCATAAACTCAAGCGTCTTTAGGCTACCGCACGGCGTGAAAGTAAAGATTATCGGCACCTTTTTGCACTCCAAAGTGGCGTAATCGTCGATGAAATCTTTGGCATTTTGCACATTATAAACCGCCTGAGTGATAAAAAATTCGCACCCGTCCGCAGTCTTCTCCGCGATTTTTAGGTGCTCGTCGCGGCTCTTTTCATGGCGTTCAGGAATGCAGATGCCGCCTAGGCAAAGATGTGGCGCCATGAGTCGCTTGAGTTCATAGGCACGGCTTAGATGCAGTTTGCATTCTTCGTTTTTAGAGCTCGCCCCCACGAAAACACCCAGCCCGCTTGCGGCATGCCTTAGAATTTCGCAAAATTCCGCTTCATCATATTTGCCTACCGCGCGATAGATGATCGCTTCTTTATCGGTATGTAGATACTGCGTGTAATAGCGCGCAGGATCGATCGTATGCACAAAAGGGAAGGTCCGCTCATCTTTCGTGCGCGCGCTTTCATCTTGTAGATCGTAGATGACGATGCCGTCGCATTCGCATTCGCTTAGGCGTTGTGACCACGCCGTACCCAGGCGCTCGAGCTCGTCTTGAGAGGACGTGATTTTAGGCGGAACGATGCCATAGAGCAAAATTCCGCTTTTTCCGTTTCTAATTTTTTCTTTTAACACTTGCCATTCCTTGATTTTTCGCGCATTTTAGCAAATTTAAATTTAAAAATTTAAATGATATAATGCCGCGCAAATTGCAAATTTAAGGAACGCAATGAAAACGCTTCAAGAAAATTTAAAGCTTTTTTATCTGGGGCTTGAAAACGGCGAGCCGTTTTTTTATAAAAACAAGGATTTGACGACCCACGCGCTTATCATCGGAATGACCGGTAGCGGTAAAACGGGACTTGGCATCACGCTGCTAGAGGAAGCCGCGATCGATAATATCCCATCCATCATCATCGATCCAAAGGGCGATCTAACAAATTTAGCTCTTACTTTCCCGCAGATGAGGGCTGAGGATTTTGAGCCCTATATCGACGAGGCCGAGGCGCAAAACAAAGGTCTTAGCGTGCGCGAGTTCGCCGAGCAGACCGCAAATACCTGGCGCGAGGGGATCGAGGGCTCATATCAAGATCTGGCGCGGGTGGAGCTTTTGAAAAACAGCGCCGATTTTAGAATTTATACGCCCAAATCAAGCGCAGGGCTTGGCATCAGCCTACTAAGCGACTTTGAAGCGCCAAAAGGCTTAAACGAAGAGGATATGAATAATTACATCGGCGGTATCGCCACTAGCGTGCTAAGCCTCGCAGGGATTAGCAGTGATAATCTCAGCTCGCCGGAATTTTTACTAATCAGCCAAATTTTAACCTATCATTTCGGCAGGGGCGAGGGGGTGAGCGTGGTGGATCTCATCGCGCAAATCGGCAACCCGCCTTTCGATAAAATCGGCGTTTTCGACGTTAATACCTTCTTTCCGAGCGATAAGCGAATGGCGCTTGCGATGAAGATCAACGCGCTCATCGCAAGTCCGAGCTTTAAGCTTTGGTGCGAGGGCGAGCGGCTAAATATCGCCAAGATGCTCTTTGATGAAAACGGCAGGGCGAGAGCGAATATATTTTCCATCGCGCATCTAAACGACGATGAGAGGATGTTTTTCGTCACGCTGCTTTTGGGCGAGATGATCAAATGGATGCGCACCACCAGCGGCACGAGTTCCTTGCGCGCCGTGCTTTATATGGATGAAATTTACGGCTTCTTCCCGCCAAACGGCAATCCGCCGAGCAAAACCCCGATGCTTACGCTACTAAAACAGGCTCGCGCATTCGGTCTTGGTTGCGTTCTATCGACGCAAAACCCGGTCGATCTCGATTACAAGGGGCTTAGCAACATCGGTACGTGGTTTATCGGGCGCTTGCAGACCGCGCAAGATAAAGAGCGCGTCATCAGCGGCTTAAGCGGTATCGGCTCAAATCCGATCGACAAAAGCGTGCTTATGGAGAAAATTTCAAACCTCAAAAAGCGAAATTTTTTGGTAAAAAACATCAACGAAGACGTACTACGGGTGATCGAGACGCGCTTTGCGCTAAGCTATTTAAAGGGCCCTTTAAGCAACGAGCAAATTTCAAATTTAATGAAAGACAAAAAGGCTGAAATTTCGTCCGTGTCGGGCGCCACGCAAGGCGTCAAATCCGCCGGCGCCGCTAAACCCGTAGTTTCGGCTGAAATTTCGCAGCTTTACAGCTACGGCGCGAGCCTTGAGCTAAGTCCGTATCTGTATGCAAGCGCAAAGATGCGATTTTGCGACAAGGGAGTCGATTTTACGCAGCAGCGCTCCTTTTTGCTTTCGCTTTCGGACGCAAGCGAAATAGATTGGAGCGAGGCGAGCACGCGAGAAGTTGCAAATTTAAGCGGACAGGAGCAGGCGGGCTCGCTCTACGGCGCGCTTCCTAGCTTCATCGCGGGAGCAAAAAATTTAAACGCTCAGCTTAAAAGTTTTAAAGAATGGCTCTACCGCAACGAAAAGTTAGAACTTTTTAGCGCGCTTGATCTGCTCTCAAAACCGGGCGAGAGCAGGGAGGAATTTTTCGTGCGCCTAGGCGATAAGGCAAATGAAGCTCTAGAGGCTAAAACTGATGAGATTACGGCTAAATTTGAGAAGGAAAAGGCGCGCCTTGAGGATAAAATTTCGCGCGCTAGCGAAAAATACGAGAAGGAAAAGGGCGACGTGCTAAGTCGCGGGGTGGATGCGGCGCTAAACATAGGTGGAGCGATCTTAGGCGCGTTTTTAGGCCGCTCGCGCAGCGCTAGCAATATCTCTAAAGCGATCAGCGGCGCAAAGAGCGCGCATAAAATTTTAAATGAACGAAGCGAAGCCAAAAATGCCGAAAATAGCCTAAGCGCGCTACAAGAGGAGCTGGAGGTGCTTACGCAAAAATTTGAGGCTGAAGTGGACGCGCTAAAACAGAGCCTGGATCTAAAAAATATTAAACTCGAAACGAAAGAAATTTCGCCGAAGAAAACCGACATCTACGACGAGAAAATTTCGCTACTTTGGAAGAGTTAAAGGGATTTTATGAAAAAATCGGGAATTTTGGAATTTTTACTTAGCATCGTTACGGCGCCGAATTTTTGGTGCTACTTTGCTGCGTATCTGATCGCTGCGATCCCCTTTGGGCTTTTGATCGGCAGATACTTAGGTGGCGTGGATATCAAAAGCGAGGGCAGCGGCTCCATAGGCGCTACCAACGTCCTTCGCGTCTTAAAAACTCGCGATCCGCAAAAAGCAAAAAAGCTCGCGATCCTCACGGTTGTCTGCGATGCGCTAAAGGGCGTCCTGCCGATACTGATTGCGCGTGCTTTGGGCTTTGATGAAAACGTGCTGTGGAGCATGGCTGTCTTTGCAGTGCTTGGGCATTGCTTTAGCCCGTATCTGAAATTTAACGGCGGCAAGGGCATTGCGACGGGAGCCGGCGTGCTTGCTTGCTTTATTCCTATCGAGATTGTTATTGCGCTTGCCGTTTGGTTCGTGGTCGGCAAGACGGTTAAAATTTCATCCGTAGCATCGCTTGCAGCGGCGCTTGCGCTAGTTATTGCAAGCTACGTGATCCATCCGCAGATGCCAGCGATCAACACTCATGCGCCGATCTTTCTGATAGTTTTCATCGTATTTTATAAACACGCGCCTAATATCGCTAGGCTGCTTAAGGGCGAGGAAAAGCGCGTAGTATGATTAAAATTTTAATCGAAAAGCTGGAATTTGGTACGATAATTGGGATGCTAGATTTTGAGCGCAAGCGCGAGCAGCGCGTCTGGGTGTGGGCGAAGTTCGGAGCGGAGGAATTTATCGACTATGCGCGGGTTTGCGAATATATCAAAGCGGAGTTCCGCGAGAAAAAATTTCGCCTCGTAGAGGACGCGCTAAAATACTTCGCGCAGGAGTTTCACTCAAAATTTCGATCGATGGATTATTTTTATATGAAAATTTTAAAGCCCGAAATTTTACAAGACGCGAGCGTCGGCGCGGAAATAGAGATAAAATTTTAAAATTTCTTTAAAAAATCTTGAAATTTTGCTTAAAATATGTTAAAATCGCCGCAAAATTTTAAGGCAAGGAAATTAAATGAGAATTTTAATAGTCGAGGACGAGGTGACTTTAAACAAGACGATAGCGGAGGGCTTGATGGAGTTCGGCTATCAGACGGATACTTCCGAGAGTTTTAAGGACGCAGAGTATTATATCGGCATTAGAAATTATGATTTGGTGCTAACCGATTGGATGCTAGCTGACGGCAACGGCATCGATCTCATCGCATTAGTTAAGCAAAAATCCGCGCGCACCTCTGTCGTCGTGCTATCTGCAAAAGACGATAAAGAAAGCGAGATCAAAGCACTTCGCGCGGGCGCGGACGATTTTATCAAAAAACCTTTCGACTTTGACGTTTTAGTAGCGCGTCTCGAGGCTAGACTTCGCTTCGGCGGCTCAAATATCATCAAGATAGACGATCTCATCATCGATCCGGATGAGGAAAAGATCACATATCTAGGTCAAGAGATCGAGCTTAAGGGCAAGCCGTTTGAGGTGCTAACTCACCTAGCGCGCCACAGCGATCAGATCGTAAGCAAAGAGCAGCTATTAGATGCCATCTGGGAGGAGCCTGAGCTTGTTACGCCAAACGTCATCGAAGTCGCGATCAATCAAATTCGCCAGAAAATGGATAAGCCTCTAAATATCTCTACGATCGAGACCGTTCGCAGACGCGGATATAGATTTTGCTTTCCACAAAAAGCCTAAGAGTCCGCTTTGTAATACAATTAGCATCCGCTTCGTTGATGCTAATTGTCATTTTTTCGGTAATGCTCTATAATTATATGAAAATTACCATTTTCGAAACTCCCGTTCAAAATTTAATCCAAAGAGCACAAAAAATCGTAGACGCCTCCGTGCCACCTGAGAAAATTTCATCTTTTTTACAAGACGCTTCCGGTGAATACGAAAGCAAAATCATCGAAAACGAAAGTATCAATAAGCCTAAATTTATCGAAAGTTCCGAGGGCGGCAGGAGCTATTTACAGCTGCACTACCCTTATGGTAAGGATAAAATTTTAAGTATCCGAGCCGACGTGAGCGTCTATGCAAACATCGTAAATCAAATACTCATCGACATCATTTTAGTAAATTTGACTATGATATTTTTGGTGGTGTTTTACGCGATGTTTCTCTCGCGCATGCTGCTAATGCCGATTAAGCTGATCAGCCAAAGGCTCGCTTCGGTGGATGAAAAATTTCTAAAGCCGATCGACGCAGCGGAAATTCCAAGCGAATTTAGCCCGCTTTCAAACAGCATAAACCGCCTACTTGAGCGCATTGAAACTTTCATTTTGTATCAAAAAGAGCTTTTTATCGGCATCGCGCACGAGCTTAAAACTCCACTTGCGGTTATGAAAACCAAAAACGAAGTTACGCTTCTTAAGCCGCGCGAGAGAGAGAAATATATCGAGGCGCTTAAAAATAACAACGATTCGATCGATAATATGAATAAAATGATCAGCTCAATCCTAGAGATCGGGCGGCAGGAGGGGGCGCAGTTTGAGGCGCCCGAGCAGACCGATATGATTGCATATCTGCGGGAGCTATGTGTGGGCTTTAAAATTTTAGCGCGTACGGCGGGTAAGGATTTAACGATGGATCTTAAGCCTGAACAGCTTGAAATTTCGGTGCAGAAAAGCCTCTTTATGCACGTGATTCAAAATTTTATCCAAAACGCCATAAAATTTTCTCCGGACGGCGAAAAGGTACTGATCGAGAGCGAAATTTCGGACGGAAATTTCATCGTACGGGTCGCAAACAAAGGCGAGCCGCTTAACGAAGAGATCGATTATTTCGCCCCTTTTAAGCGCTACGGCGGCAAACCGGGAGCCGGGCTCGGGCTATTTTTAGCCAAAAATGCTGCTCAAGCGATGGGTGCGCAAGTAGATCTTAAAAACGACAAAGGGCGCTCGCTAATCGTCGCGATTTTCAAACTTCCACTAAAAAATTTAAGAAATAGCCCGAAATTCCGCTATTTTAAAACAAAATGAAGCTTTTTATGGTATAAACGCCATAAATTTTTTCGTAAGGTAAAATTATATGTCATTGTTGATTACAAAAGAATGCATCAGTTGCGACGCGTGCCGCGAGGAATGCCCTAATGAAGCGATTTTTGAGGATGAGCCGATATACATCATAGATGCCGATCGATGCTGTGAGTGCGTAGATGATTACTCCGAGCCCGCTTGCATCGTGGTTTGTCCCGTCGAGTGTATCATCACCGATCCCGATAATATCGAGACGGCGGACGAGCTGAAATACAAACACGTCCATATGGAAATTTAAATGCCCAAGCGCGTCGCCGTCATAGATCTGGGCTCAAATTCCGCCAGAGCCGTGATTTTCGAGCGCACGAGCAGGCTCGGATTTTTCATTTTGGCCGAGCACAAGATCAAGATCCGCCTAGGCGAAGGCGCTTACGAAAACGGCGGAATTTTAACTTCCGAAGCGATGCAAAAATGCCTACTCGCGTTTAAAAAATTTAAAACCCTCGTATGCAATTACAAGGCCAAGCGCGTGCTTTGCATCGGTACATCCGCGCTTCGCGATGCGCCAAACGGTGCCGAGTTTATAAATCTCGTCCGCAAGCAAACGGGCATCACGATCCGCAAGATAGACGGGCAGACGGAGGCGTATTTGGGCGCTTATGCGGCGCAGAATTTGCTTAGCGACTTTTCCGAGGGCGTTACGCTGGATATCGGCGGCGGCTCGACTGAGCTTGCTTACATCAAAAACGGCAGGATAGAAAATAAAATTTCTCTAAATTTAGGCACGGTGCGGCTAAAGGAGCTGTTTTTCGACCGCGGCGACACGAAGGGGTTGGAGAAATACATAAACAGCGCGATCTCGCAGCTCGGCGCCGAGTTTCGCACGCAAAATTTAATCGTAATGGGCGGCTCCGCGCGAGCGCTTTCCGGCGCCGTGATGAGCCTGCAAAACCATCCGCTAAAGATCGTGCATAATTTCAGCTACGATTACGAAAAATACGCGCCGTTTTTTGCCAAGCTGATGAGCGCAAAAACGCTTGATTTGGCAAAATTTCCGATCAAAAAGGACCGCTACGACACGATAAGAGAGGGCGTCATCATCTTTGATAAGATCGTAAGGCGCCTAGGGGCGAAAAAGATCATCACCAGCGGTGTGGGAGTGCGAGAAGGGGCGTTTTTAAGCTCGATTTTGCGCGGCGCAAACCTGCCTAGAGGCTTTAATCCGAGTCTAAGAAGCCTTAAAGATCGCTTCGCTTCCGAGCCCAGCGAGGCTCCGAAGTTCGCAAAGGCGCTGTTTTGCACGCTATCGCCGCTGCATGGCTTGAATGAAAAATATATTAAAATTCTTCAGACCGCAGCATCGCTTTGTGAGATCGGGCGGGCGATCGGCTTTTATGCCAAGCACGAAACCAGCGCGGATATGGTGCTCGGCGGGCTGAACTATCGCACTACGCACAAAGAAAAGGCGCTCATAGCCGCGATCATCTCGATGCACGGAAAGCGTGAGCTGGGAGCTACGTTTGCGCCTTTGAGCGCGATTTTGCCGGACGCCGCCAAGCTTGCGTGGCTCAGCTATATTTTGGAGCTTGCACGCCTCCTAAGCGAAAACGCGCTAAAAAATTTAGAATTTTGCTTTGAAAATTCCACTCTTAAAATCTCCGGCGCGGATAATTTGATAATGCTTAAAGGAAGCCTTAAAAAGCTCGCAAAACCCGCAATTTTTGCGATAAAATTTCTTTAAATAGCCACCCCTGCTTGTTGCGCAAGCTTAAGGCGGGCGGAGTTCGTTTAATTTTATGAGCTTGAAGCGGGCGATAAATCCCTATCAATAGCGCTTTTTAAATTTTAATTCCATTCTCGGCTAAAGAATAAATGCTAAAAAATCCGTAGTCGGTGCGGACGTAAAGGCGCTCGCCTGCGATTTCAATAGCAGCAGTTTTGACGCAGTGCTCGCACTCAAACTCGCCTAAGAGGTGAAAATCCTCCAAGCTGAATGCTTTAAATCCACCATAAAAATACGTAAGAAAAATTTGATCGTTTGCGGCAAACCTCATCACGCTTCTTGGCAAGCTTTTTGGTACGCTTAGACGCTTTTTGCTTGCGACGTCCCAAAAATACAGCTCATCAAAGCCGTTATTTACGACCAAAATCGCGTCATTTTTGATAAGCCCCACGTTTAGGGAGTGGATATAACCTACGTCGCATTCGATACGGCAAAGCTCGGCGAAGTCTTTTAGGCGGTAGAGCCTAGCGACATTTTTGCCGCCTTCATCCCCACAGGCTATGCAAATTTTATTGCCGAAGCCTATTGCTTTTGCCGAAAATCCCGTTTTAAAATTTAGCTTCTTGCCGCTTCCGAAAGCTAAAATTCCATCTGTGCCGCAGGCTAGAATTTCGCCGTTGCCGCTTAGAGTAGAACTAAAGCCTCCTCCTATGATACCCCAGGCTTCAAAAAGCCTGCTGAATTTCTCTCCGTCAAAAAGAAAGAATTCGTGATCCAAATCAAGCACTAAGGCTTTTTTGGTAGCGGTCATTTTCCACGCTAAAATTTTTGGTAGTTCAATTTGCGCAAGAGTTTTTAGCTCGCCGTCCAGCACGATTAAATAATCGCAGCCGTGCTCGTCAAAATTACATTTATAGACGTAAAATTTATCCTCAAACTCGGCAAATCCAAGCGCTCCGCTGTATCCGCCGCCGATATAGGCATGCGCTAGTGCCTCGCCGAATTTCGCTTTTTTGTTTTCATAGATGAAGCCCTTTTTTAGGACATCAACTTGCTTTTTTACGAAAGCTTTTTGCAGAGCATCGCAATTTGCGAATTCTTTAGAGCTCAGCCTTTCTTTGCCGTTTTGTAGCGTCTTTGAAATCAAACTAAGCCCTTGCATTTGAAGTAGAATTTGTTTCTTGCCGTCGGTAAATTTTTTCATAGTAGCCCCTAAGTATAAATTTTTAAGTCTAATTTTAGAATTTCAAAGCTTAAACTATGGGGTGCGGCAAAGCTGTTTAAAATCTACCGAGCGCTTCTTTGACGTGATCCTCCGCCATGTCGATATTCCACATCGGCTCAAAGACGAGATCGATCTCCACTTCGCCGATGCCCTCCACGCTCTCGGCACCCGCGCGCACCCATTCCACCATCATCTCATGCAGCGGGCACGACTGAGTCGATAGCGTCATCGTGACTTTGGCGTTGTTCGCCTCATCTACCGCTACGTCGTAGATGAGTCCTAGTGACACGACGTCAAAGCCCACCTCAGGGTCCACCACGGCGCGAAGCGCCTCGTAAATTTGCTCCTTCGTTACTTTCATTTTTCCTCTCCGAATTTTATGTAGTTAAAGATATTTACGATGTTGATTAGCACCAAAATTATGCTTGCTGCTTGCAAGATCACCGCAGGCGTTAGCGCTCCAAAGCCCGCGCACGCAAGCGCTAAGACGTTCGGCACGCAAGCTGCGTAGGCGATCTTTTTGATTATCATATCCTCAAGCATAGGGATTTTGCGCTTGCCGACGAAGGGCGAGACGTAGTGATACCAGATGAGAAAGGGCGCGATTTTATAAAGGTGCGCGACGATGAAGGCGAACAAAAAGCCATATAGCAGCCAAAACGCCGCCGTATCCGCGCGATCCGCGAGCCAAAATGCCGCGCTAAATCCCAAAGCCGCTAGCGAGATGTAGACGTTTAAATTCCAATAATCGATCGCTTTTCGCACGCGCCTGGCTAATATATAGATCGCCTGAGCCGCAAAGCTCGCAAGTGCGGCAATTGCGATGAAAATTCCAAAGTCTTTTAGTAAAAACAGCCCCGCGAGCAGATACAGCGCCAGTGAAGCTTTTGCTAGCGCGAAACTTAGATTGTGCGCCAGGCTAAACATCGGCAGCAGCACGCACGCAGCGCCTACGATGACGAAAAACACAAAGCCCAGCACGAAGTATATGTGATAGGATAAAATTTCCGAAAAATACACTCCGAAAATCTCCACGCCGCTAAGCGCTAGCACGAGCGCGAAGCCAAGGCTGATCCCTACCGCCAAAAACGCAGCCGAAATCGCAAGCGCTACGGCGGGAAAGCTCCATTTGGGCGTGCCGATGAAGCTTAGCGCGTAGCAGATCGTAAAATAAAATAGGCTAAGCAGCAAAACGGCGCCGCCTGCGTGCATCAAAGGGATGCTTGAAAGCAGCAATCCCGCGCTTAGCAGAGCCACGCCCGCGCCGTAGGCGAGGAGATTTAAAAACGCAAATTTGACGGTGAAAAATTCCTTTTGGATGATGACGGAGGTGAGCTGGTAGAGCGCTCCGATGATTATGCTGATTACAAATCCCAGCAAAAATACGTGAAAAAAGCTCGCCGTCTGCGGCGCCTGGATCGCGCCGAAATCGGCCTTTAAAAAGCTCGCTGCGCTTAACAGCAAAAAGATAAAGCCGCAGATGAAATAGCCGCCCACGATGCGAAACGGCGGCGAAAAGGTCGTGATATTCATCTAAATTTTAAAGTCCTTTAGCCGTGGCACTTCGCGTCGGTATCGAAGCCCTCATTGACCGCGCCCGGTTTTAGGCTGATGGTGAGCTTGACCGCGTCGCCGTCCAGATCCTCGCGGGCAATGTCAAATTTGGACTCGATTTTTGGGATCAGCCCCATCGGGAATTTATGATTGACCATGACGACCTTTTTGGTTTCGTCTTTTACGAAATTTAAGGCCACCAGCGCATTTACCATCGGCTCGGGCGGAACGCATTTGCGCGAATCAAAGCCGATGTATTCCACGCCGCCCTGCGATTTTTTATAAAATTTCACCGTAGCGCCCGCCGCGTCGAACTCCTGCCAGTCTGTGAAAAAATCCATACTTGATCCTTTTTTAAAATTTCGCGCGATTATATAGCAAATTTTAAAATTTTGAAATGAGGCAGGTCAAGTCCTATTCGGAATTTGTAAATTTAGCCGAATTTTAATACACTACGCGTTAAAATTCTAAATCCGAGGACCATTATGCAGACCATCACGATCATCGATACGTTCGGCTTTTTTTTCAGGCTCTACTACGCTATGAGCGGGCTTAAAACAAAAGACGGCAAACCCAGCGGCATGGTGAGCGGATTTGCGAGCTTCATCGCAAATCTTTCGAAGGAATTTAAGAGCGATTATATAATTTTCGCTCTGGATAGCAAGGGCAAGACCTTCCGCTCGGATATCGATCCCAACTACAAAACCAACCGCCAAGCTCCGCCGCCCGCGCTTTTGCAACAGCTACCCGTCTGCATCGAGATGATCGAAAAGATGGGGCTTTACTCACTCGGACGCGAGGGCTACGAAGCGGACGATCTCATCGCAAGCGTCGTTAAAAAGCACGGCGCCACGCATAAAATCAACATCGTTACCTCCGACAAGGACCTGTATCAGCTCATCGGCGAAAACGTTAAAATTTACAGCCACGGCAAAAAGATGCTTTACGGAAGAGAGGAGTGTTTGCAGCGCTACGGCGTCTATCCCGAGCAGATCGTGGATTTTTTGGCGATCTGCGGCGATAGCGCCGATAATATCCCGGGCGTGCGGGGCATCGGCGACAAGGGAGCGAAGAAGCTTTTAGACGAATGGGGCTCGCTTGATGGGATCTATTCAAATTTAGACCGTCTGCCGCAAAACAAACAGCGCGAGTATCTGATAGAGGGGAAGCAGAGCGCCTATATAAGCAAGCGCCTGGCTACTCTTTACGACGAGCTGGAAACCCCGCCTTTAGAAGATGCGAAATTTCCGCAGCAAAATCCGCTTTTTAAAATCCGCGAAATTTTAAAAGATTACGCGCTAAATAGGCTTCTTTCGGCGTTAAACCTGCAAGAGCAGAACGGACTTGATCTTTGGAGCGAGGGCAAAAGCGCGGGCGCAAAAAGCTCCGTTTTGGGCGCGGGCGGGAAGGGCACGGGCGCAGAGCCGTCTCGCGGCGGCTCTATCTTGGACGCTGCTGTAGGGGGGCTAGACGGGCAAAATTCTATCCCTAGCGGCTCCGCTTGCGGCGGACAAAGCTGCGAGCGTGCTTTTAAAACGCCCTTTGAGCCCATTTGTATCACCGATGCCGCGAAGCTTGCGAGGCTGTGTGAAGGCGTCAGCGCCGAGACCTTGGTGAGCTTTGATACTGAGACGACGAGCATCGACAGCAAAAGCGCCAAGATCGTGGGCTTTTCGTTTGCGTTTAACGAGGAGCGCGCCTACTACGTCCCGCTCGCGCATAGCTATTTGGGCGCTCCGGCTCAAATTTCTTTGGACGCCGCAAAGGCAGCGATCGGCTCGCTGTTTCGTGGATATGTCGTGGGGCAAAATTTAAAATACGATTTTGAGATCGTGAAAAATAATTTTAATATCGAACCGCCTGCGCGCTTTGCCGATACGATGGTGCTAGCGTGGCTGCTTGATCCCGCAAACGCCGTGGGGATGGACTCTATCTCGCCGCGGTATCTTGGGTACGAGACTGTGCATTTCGGCGACGTCGTCAAAAAGGGCGAGACCTTCGCCTCCGTGGAGCTGGACGCCGCTACGATCTATGCGAGCGAGGATGCGTGGGTGACGCTGAGGCTGTATTTTAAGCTTAAGGGGCTGCTTGAGCCTGCGCTTTTTAAGCTCGCGCAGGAGCTTGAGTTCCCGTTCGTGCGGGTGCTTTGGCAGATGCAAAGATGCGGCATCAAGATCGACGCGGAGATGATAAGGCGCCTAATCGGGCGTAACGAAAAGTCCCTGCGAGCGCTTACGGATGAAATTTATGAGCTTTGCGGCGAGCAGTTTAACATCAACTCTCCCGCTCAGCTCGGTGCCGTGCTTTTTGAGCGGCTTGGGCTTCCTGCCGCAAAGCGCACGAAAACGGGCTATAGCACCGACGAAAGCGTGTTGAAGGATCTTACGGCGCTGCATCCTGCGGTGGGTAAAATTTTAGACTACCGCGAGCTGTTTAAGTTGCAAAACACCTACTGCGAGCCGCTGCTACAGCTTGCCCTTACAGATCCGCAAAACCGCGTCAGATCGAATTTCTTGCAGACCGGCACGGCCACCGGGCGGCTAGCGAGCAAAAATCCGAACCTGCAAAATATCCCCGCGCGCGGCACGTTTGCGAAGGACGTGCGGGACTGCTTCTTAGCAGAGGGGGGCTACTCGCTGATCTCGCTTGATTACTCGCAGATCGAGCTACGCCTGCTCGCGCACTTTTCGCGCGATCCTGCGCTTTTGGCGGCGTTTAGGGCGGATGAGGACATTCACGCGCGCACGGCGATCAGCATCTTCGGCGACGCACAGCCCGCACACCGCACGATCGCAAAGAGCATAAATTTCGGCCTCATCTACGGCATGGGCGCGGGTAAGCTAAGCGATAGCCTAGGCATCGCGCGCGCCGAGGCGAAAGGCTATATCGAGCGCTATTTCGCGGCGTTTTCTACGATCAAGGAGTTTTTGCAAAGCATAAAATCGGACGCGAAAGCGCACGGCTATGTAAGCACGCTTTTTGGGCGCAGGCGTTACTTCGACTTCGCAAACGCGCGCAACAACATGGTCTATGCGAGCTATGAGCGCGAGGCGGTGAATACGAAATTTCAAGGCTCCGCCGCCGACATCATAAAAAAGGCGATGGTTGAGATTTC
>NZ_CALKTS010000005.1 GCF_937997595.1 uncultured Campylobacter sp.
AGCTCGGAGATGGCTTTGAAGCTTTTCGCTTCGGTTTTAGCGCAGTTTGTTTCGTAAAATTCCTTACCGTGCGCGTAAACGCCGCCCTCGCGCTTGGCTTTAATCATCTTGTTATCGCCCTCAAAATCCTGTCCCGCAATCTCGTAGGCTTTGGCGAAATTCATTATCTCGCCGCCGTTTTCGGCTTGAAATTCTTTCGCGTCGGCTTCTGTTGAGAAGGCGTATTTGCTATTTCGCGTCATCGTGCCTTTGACCTTGCTGCCCACGACGTAAAAGGCTTTATTTACGTCGATTAAATTTAGATTTTTCGTATCGACGACCTGCGCATCGCTTGGAATTTTTCCCTCCGTTAGCTCGTACAAGCAGTGCAGGGAAGCTACTTGCTTACCGTTTACGACGTGATTCGTTTTATAAAATTTAACCAAATTCATTCCGCAAACGGCGCAGTATTCTTTGCCCTCGCCGCTTCCTACGAGCGTAGCTTTGCTAGGATCCACGCTTTGAAACATAGGCTTTGCCGGTTTATTGGCCCCGTCCATCGAGGCACCGAAAACGAACGCAACGAGCGCAGCCGAAGCTAAAAACGAACGTAAAATCATACTATCTCCTTAAAATTTTGATGTTTTAAATTTACTTACTAATCGAATTTAAAAATTCCAAATTCTCGCATCCCATCTTGATGCCGCCGTCGCAGCTTTTTTTGAAAAGCTCTTTTGCTTTGGCGTTATCGGACTTCACTCCTTTTCCTTCGGCATACATTATGGCTAGGTTATTGCAGCCGTCGAAGTGGCCGAGGCTGCACGCCTTTTCATACTGCTGCTTTGCCTGCTTATAATCCTGGCCCACCCCCTGCCCGAAGGCGTATAGATAGCCAAGGTTGTTGCAGCCGATGCCGATATCGCCGCCGCAAGCCTTTTCGTAAAAAATTTTAGCCTTTGCGAAGCTTTGCTCCACGCCTTCGCCCTTTAGATACAGATAGCCTAGGTTGTTGCAACCCATCATATCGCCGTAGGTGCAGGCCTTCTCATAAAGGCTCGCCGCCTTGGCGACGTCCTTTGCAAGCCCAGCGCCGTTTGCGTATAAAAGCCCGAGCGAGGTGCAGCCTTCGTTATCTTTGCAGGCTTTTTCGTAATAAGCCGCGGCTTTGGTAAAATTTTGATCCGCGCCGTTGCCGCTTTCGTAGATATAGCCTAGATTGTTGCACGCAAGCGCAAATTTAGCGCTGCACGCTTTTTCATAGAGGCTGATAGCTTTTTCGAAATTTTTCTCTACGTTGCCGGTGCCCTCAAAATACAAAACGGCTAGATTATAGCATCCCGAAGCTTTATTTTCCAAACCGCACGCTCGCTCGTAAATTTCTGCGAGTTTTTTATGATCGCCGCTTTGCTGAGCTTGAATGCCCTCGCTGATAAAGCCCGCGTTTGCCGTGGCAGCCAAGGCTAACGCTATTAGAATTTTTTTCAAATTTACTCCTTTATATCGTTTTTACGTCCCTGCCCCTGAAGGCAAGAGCGATTATTAAAAAGATCACCGCTATTATACAATAAAACGGCGCGGGTATCTGCGGCGCATCGCCCGCAGCGTAAGAGTGCATGCCGGTGAGGTAGAAATTTACGCCGAAATAGGTCATTATGATCGAGCTATACGCGAGCGTCGAGCTCACGCAATAAACATAGATCGAGCCGAGCTTCGGGATAAATTTTAGATGCAGCACGATCGCATAGACGATGATCGAGACATACGACCAGGTCTCTTTGCTATCCCAGCCCCAGTATCGCCCCCAGCTCTCATTCGCCCACACGCCGCCGAAGAAATTTCCGAGCGTTAGCATCGAAAGTCCCACGATGAGGCTGATCTCGTTGATCGCCGTTATATATCTGATCTGCACGTTAAGCCGCTCGCGATTGGCGCTGTTTTTAAGCGCCATCAAAATAAGAGCCAAAAGCCCAAGCAGGCAGCTAAGCCCTAAAAATCCATAGCTAGCCGTAATAACCGAGACGTGGGTGCTAAGCCAATAGGACTTTAGCACCGGCACGAGGTTGGTAATCTGCGGATTTACGAAGCTCATATGCGCTACGAGCATCACGATGCTAGCTAGTAAGCAGCTCGCACTTAGCGTAAGTAGGGACTTTCTAAAAAATATGATCCCCGCAAGCGCCGCCGACCAACCGATGTAGATCATCGACTCATAGCTATCGCTCCACGGCGCGTGAGCCGCGACGTACCAGCGCAGCGCAAGCGCGAGGGTATGTGCCGCAAAGCTTGCGGCAAAGGCAGCGAATAAAATTTTTTGCGCGAGCGTGAAGCGCTTGCCGCAAAGTGCGCCCAAAAGCGCCAATATTAGAGCTACGCCGCCTAGGATCATATAGCAATAAACGAGCTTTTTAAAAACCGAAGCTTTGTTGTAAAACACCTCGGCTTTGACGCGGCTTTCGCTTGGAAGAATAGCTGCCGAGGTGGCTCTTTGGTAGCTTTTCAGTTCTGCAAGTGCTGCATCCGCTTTAGCCCAATCATTATCCGAAATTCCATCCTGCAAGCCGTTTAGATAGTCGTTTAGCACGCCTTTGATCTGCGGAGCGATACTATAATCCGCAAAGGCGTCGTTCGGCGAGAGCCAGGTGTTTTGCGGGTCGTTCGGCACGGGGATAAATTTAAAAAACACCCCTCTGAAGGTCAGATACGCGATATTTAGCCGCTCGTCGAATTTAATCAGCTCGTTATCGAGCACGCCACGGCGCGAGGCGCTTTTTTCATTCGCCTCGTCCAGGGCGTGGGCGAGCTTGTAGTTGCCGTTTTCATCAAAGACCGAATTAAAGCTCGCATATCGCTCCTGCGGCGCTAAGCCTAGCATCTTTTTGATCTCGTCGTTTTTGATCTTGATGATCTTTTGATCGCGCCAGAACGCGGGATTTAGGCTCATTCCTAGGATCATCTGCTCGGCGCTTAAGCCGTAGAGCGAATCCGTGCCTGAAATTTTATTTACGATCTCGCTTGCTTCGGTGCTAAGCGGCTTGATCCTACCCATGTAATCTTGCACCAAAAGCTCCGCGAACGCGCCGTCTGCGTGAACGCGCGAGTTAGCTTTAAGGTTTTGCAGATAGTTTTCATCCGCGGCGCGAAGCTCAATGCTAAAAAAAAGCGGCGCGATCAAAAGAAGCGCGGCGGGCGCGTTGTTTTTGATAAATTTAGCTAGCTTTTTAAACCTGCTGTCTGCAGTAAAAAGATTTCCGATAAATCCGACGCAAAGCAAGAAATAGCCGAAGTAAGTGGGGATTTTACCCGGATCGCGATTAAGCTCCAGCACCGTGCCCAGCTCGTCCGTGTCGTAAGAGGATTGAAAGAGCTTGAAACCGTCAAAGCTTAGCGGGTGGTTCATATAAATTTCATGCTCCCCCGCGCTCTTGCCCTCTTTTAAAATTTCAACGTCGCTGGCGTAGGATGACGGGCTTTGCGAGCCCGGGTAGCGCTCGAGCTTAAATTTCAAAAGCTTTACCGCAAACGGAAGCTCTATGAGTTTCGAGCCCCAGCTTAGCATTATCTCCTCGCCGTCAAAGTTTAAAATTTTAGGCTCACCCAGCCAGCCCGCGCCGCCGCGAAGCTCCGCTTCTTGCTCGCTTCCGCCCTCAAAGCCCGCTTTTACCGCAAGCGTGCCCTGCTCGCCTTTGGGCGCGGGTTTATAAGAGCCAAATTTGACGGTGAAGTTTTTAGAATTTATACTTTGCGTGAAGCTAAAATCGTTATCGCCGATCTGAGATAGATTTAGCGGGTGCTCAAACAGCGCGTCTTGCGTGCGGATTTGCAAGTATGGCTTGACGCTTACCATCTCGCTTTCGCTCTCGCCCGCCCTTACGTGCAGCACGCCCTCGGTGCCGAAATAGCGCGTCAGCGCCGCGCCGATAAAGATAACGATAAATGCCGCATGAAGCACGAAGGAGCCGAAGCGGCGCCACATTTTGGTTTTTATGATTATGCCGAGCAGGCTCAGCGTCGCAGCACCCATGACGCACTCGTACCAGCGCGCCTCATA
>NZ_CALKTS010000006.1 GCF_937997595.1 uncultured Campylobacter sp.
GGCGGCGGTAGTGTGCTCTACGGCAGCGGCACCAGCGGCGGCGTGATAAATATTATCACGAAAAAAGGCGCCAGATACCCATACGCCAATATCTCTACCAAGATCGCGTCGTATAATTACAAGGATCTAAATTTAGGGCTCGGCGGCAACGTGAGCGAGAATTTGTTTCTAAAAACCGCCGTTAAGGGCTTTAAGCAGCGCGGATACCGCAAGGGCGAGAAAAATACCGGCTACTACGGCTCGCTCGGGATGTATTATAAAATTTCGGACGATCAAAGTATCTCTTTTGATCCGAGCTATTATCAGGCGCGAACCTATTCGGTGCCTACTCTGGGTCTTGCCGAGCTGAGAGCGGATCGCCGCCAGCAAGGAGGTGAACGGACTTTTACCAAAAGCACGCGGGCAAATTTCGATTTCGGCTACACGGTAAAATTCGGCGATAAAATCGAAGCAAATTTGCACCCTTATTATCAAGATATCAGGATCATACAGCAGGGATTTGTGATGAAAGACCGCAAAGAGGGGGCAAATTTAAAAGGCAAGCTCGACTACGACAGCGGCGAGTTCATAGCGGGATATGATTATCTCAAAAACAAGGGCTTTCGCAGGATAAATTTTGACGCCGCGATGAATCCTATGATGAGTCGTTCGCAGCTTACGATCTTTGATATGCAAAAGCTTACCCACTCGGTCTATGCTTTAGAAAAGCACAATTTCACCGAGTTGTTTTCGCTAAGTGCGGGCGGGCGGTTTGAGCGCGCCGAATACAAAGTAGATCGCAGAGTTTTAACGACCATAAAAAGTATGGGAAACATAATCTCGCAGACGCAAAATAGTACCCGAGTAAGCGATCATAAAAACAACTACGCTTTTGAGATTACGCCGAATTTTAATTATTCCAAGGATGGCAATCTATATTTTAAATTTGAGCGCGACTATATCTCCCCAGGCCCTAATCAGCTCATCGACAAGCTCGGTCGCAACGGTCCTTACGTGCTTAATAACCTCAAATCCGAAACCTTTAAAACCTACGAAATCGGTCTTAAAGATCTGATCTACGGGCAATACGTAAGCGCTACGATCTTTTGGACCGATACGAAAAACGAGATCGTAAACGAAACTCTGGGCAGCTCGATCACCGACGGTTGGCATTTTATCAATATCGACGAGACGCGCCGCAAGGGCGTGGAGCTGTATGCGGAGCAAAGTC
>NZ_CALKTS010000007.1 GCF_937997595.1 uncultured Campylobacter sp.
TTGGTTTGTTGCATGATTTTCCTTTGTTTTGAAATTTAAAACGGGCGCATTATAAGCCCGTGAAAGCAGGCACCTGCTAAATCTGAAAACAAGCGAGCTTGGGTACTAGCTCAACTTAATATGAGCGGTGCGTAGATCGGTCTGCGAAGATGAAATTTTACGGCGCGAAGCGACGGCGCAATAAAGTACCCCCGAGAATACCGCTACTCGCATAAAGCACTGATGGTCACGATCCGATATAAGTCTATGATAGTTGCGCTCCGTCTTAAGGCTGTGCCGAAGGTAAAATTTCGCCCCGTTTGCGCGATCCCGTTTGCAGCGATTTTGTCCGTGAATAAAAATCAAAGCGATAGCGCTGTATGTGCACTTTACCTGCGAAAGAAAGAAATCACTAGTAAAACGACAGGTGCGGCATCATGAGCGCGTTTTAAGTTATGTTTTGAATTTTTAAATTTAATTGAAATTTTTTGATCTAAATTTGCGACCGGCAGGAGTTAAACTTATGGGTTGAAATTTTATTTGAAGCTAGAGTATGAGCTAAAATTTTGGCTCATGAAGTAGGTTAAATTTAAACGCCATTTTAAAATTTAAAGAAGCGCCGGGGGTTGGCGATAAAGCTATCGACGTACCCTAGCGCTCGTTAAGCTTAGCCGTTGCGCTTTTTGATGATCTCTTCGCCGACGTTTTTAGGAACCTCGTCGTAGTGATCAAATTCCATCGAATAGGTCGCACGACCCTGCGTCTGAGAGCGCAGATCGGTCGAGTAACCGAACATCTCCGAAAGCGGGCAAAATGCGTCGATGATCTTATTGCCGCCGCGCTCGCTCATGTTATTGACCTGTCCGCGGCGCTTGTTTAGATCGCCGATGACGTCGCCCATATACTCCTCAGGGGTTTCTACCTCGACCTTCATCATAGGCTCCAAGATCACGGCACCCGCTTTTCTAGCGCCCTCTTTAAAGCCCATAGAAGCGGCGAGTTTGAACGCCATTTCGGAGCTATCGACTTCGTGGTAGCTTCCGTCATAGACCGTTACGCGCACGTCCTCGACCGGATATCCCGCCAAAACGCCATTTTGCATCGCCTCTTGGCAGCCCTTATCAACTGCGGGGATGTATTCTTTAGGAATCGCGCCGCCTTTGATATCGTTTACGAACTCATATCCGGTGCCAGGCTCCAAAGGCTCTAGGCGCAAAAATACGTGACCGTATTGACCGCGACCACCCGACTGCTTGGCGTATTTGTACTCCTGCTCGACCGTTTTGCGTATAGTCTCGCGATATGCGACCTGCGGCTGTCCGACCTCGGCCTCGACTTTAAATTCTCTAAGCATTCTATCTACGATGATCTCAAGGTGCAATTCGCCCATTCCCGAAATAATAGTTTGTCCGCTCTCTTCGTCGGTCGCGACCCTAAAGCTCGGATCTTCTTGCGCCAATTTTTGAAGCGCGATACCCATTTTTTCTTGATCGGCTTTGGTTTTAGGCTCCACTGCTACGCTAATAACCGGATCAGGAAATTCCATACGTTCTAAAATTACTTTATCTTTTTCGCTAGCTAGAGTATCGCCCGTAAGGGTATCTTTCAAACCCACAACGGCGCCGATCTCGCCCGCATAAAGCTCCTTGATCTCTTCGCGTTTATTTGAGTGCATCCTTAGCAAGCGGCCGATGCGCTCTTTCTTACCCTTGCCAGTATTTACGACGTAGCTACCGCTTTCCAAAACACCGCGATATACGCGCACGAAGGTAAGCTGACCTACGAAAGGATCGGTCATAATCTTAAATCCAAGACCCGCGAACTCGCCCTCGTCGGTAGAGCTTACGTGAACCTCGCTGCCGTCCTCATACTGACCCTTAATCGCAGGCACTTCATCAGGCGCAGGTAGATAATCTACGACCGCATCTAGCAAAGGCTGCACGCCCTTGTTTTTAAATGCGGTGCCGCATAGCATAGGAAAAAAACTTAGGCTTAAGCAGCCTTTCTTGATGCCCTTTTTAATCTCTTCTACGCTTAGCTCTTCGCCGTTAAAATACTTCTCCATCAAAGCTTCATCAGTCTCTGCTACCGCCTCAATCATCTTGTCGCGATACTCTTGCGCTTTTTCTCGTAATTCAGCAGGAATTTCAACGATCTCCGGAGCCGAAGGACCCTTGCTGTCATCCCAAACGAGCGCTTTCATAGTGACTAAATCGATAACGCCTTTAAAATCGTCCTCAGCGCCGATCGGAATTTGAATAGGAACTGGATGAGCCTTGAGCCTATCTTTTACCTGCTGTTCGACATTATAGAAATTTGCGCCGACGCGGTCCATTTTATTTACGAAAATAATGCGCGGAACATGGTATTTATTCGCTTGACGCCAAACGGTCTCGCTTTGAGGCTGAACGCCACCTACAGAGCAAAATACTGCTACCGCACCATCTAAAACGCGCATCGAGCGCTCGACTTCGATAGTAAAGTCAACGTGACCCGGAGTGTCGATCAAATTTATCTGATGATTATTCCAAAAGCATGTGGTAGCGGCAGATGTGATCGTGATGCCGCGCTCGCGCTCCTGCTCCATCCAGTCCATAGTAGCGGCACCCTCGTGAACCTCGCCAATCTTATGACTCATGCCGGTAAAAAATAGAATTCTTTCGCTCGTAGTCGTCTTTCCGGCATCGATGTGAGCGGCGATACCGATGTTTCTAACCATATGTAAAGGGGTTTTTCTTGCCATGACGCCCTCCTACCAACGATAATGCGCAAAAGCTTTGTTGGCTTCTGCCATCTTGTAGGTGTCTTCTTTCTTTTTAAATGAAGAGCCTTTAGAATTTGCGGCGTCCATAAGCTCGTAAGCCAGGCGCTCTATCATCGTGCGCTCGCTTCTTTTTCTTGCAAAAGAGATGATCCAGCGAATAGCCAAAGCCTGCTGGCGAGCCGGCCTAACCTCTATCGGAACCTGGTAAGTAGCGCCGCCTACACGACGAGATTTTACCTCCATCAAAGGCTTAACGTTATCGATGGCATCGTTAAAAATTTCGATACCTTTCTTCTCGCCGCCTTTATTGTCAATGAAATTTAAGGCGCCATACATAATCTCGGTAGCGACGCTCTTTTTGCCGTCGAACATAAGCGAATTAATAAATTTTGTGATTACCTTGCTTTCATAAATCGGATCAGGCATAACTTCCCTAACGGGAGCTTTTCTTCTTCTCATTTTATTCCTTCAAATTTTAAAATTTTACTCAAACTCGGCAAAATCTAGTGCCGGTCTGTTTCGGCTAAACTATTTTTTAGGTCGTTTAGCACCGTATTTTGATCTTGCGACGGTTCGTTTTGCAACGCCTGCAGTATCGAGCGCACCGCGGACGATGTGGTATTTAACGCCCGGTAGGTCCTTTACACGACCGCCGCGAACTAGCACGATGGAGTGCTCTTGTAGATTATGACCTTCACCGCCGATATAGCTGATGACTTCAAATCCGCTAGTAAGCCTTACTTTGGCAACTTTACGAAGCGCAGAGTTTGGCTTTTTAGGGGTCGTGGTGTAGACCTTAGTGCAAACTCCTCTTCGTTGAGGGCAATTCTTTAGCGCCGGAGACTTCGATTTCTCGCTAAGCTTCTTGCGCTCTTTTCTGACCAATTGATTTATGGTTGGCACATCTTTCCTTTCACAAAAATTTATTCAAAAAGATTTGGATTATACTTTGTTTAAACTTACAGAAACGTAAATTTAACTAAATTTTAATCTCTAATCAGCACAAACTCTCCGCCGCCGCAGATTACTAGGCAGATCGCGGCAGAGAGATACAGATATACGATTTCCAGCTCAAATCCGCCCACCCCGGTAAGCGCGCTCAACGGAGTATGTAGGACGTATATTATCATGAGCACGTTTGCGATCACAAGCAGAGCGCCTATGCGGCAAAATACGCCTATGATTATCATCGCGGGCGCCAGCACCTCGCCTACGTATGCGCCGTAAGCCACCAGATCCGGAATTCCTCTAGCTACCAGCATCGATTTTACGCCGTCTATGCCGTGAGTGAGCTTAAAAATTCCATGCATTAAAAGACAAACTCCAAGCCCCAACCTGATAAACAACAGACCGAAATTTATATTGATCATATTCATGTCTCATCCTTTAAATTTAGGTAAATTTAGGGCTTTTTGCCCTAAATTATTTTTTAAGTTTAACTTCCTTGTCTTTATACAAACCGGTTCCGACCGGAATTATGCGACCTAGGATGACGTTTTCTTTCAAATCCTCCAATCGGTCAAATTTACCCGCGATACTAGCCTCGGTTAGAACTTTCGTCGTTTCTTGGAAAGACGCCGCGGATATGACGCTATCGCTTCCTACTGCGGCGCGAGTTACGCCCAGCAGTACGGACTCTGCAATCGCAGGCTCGCCACCAATTTTCATAATGCGCTCGTTTTCTTCTCTAAATCTGCGGCGGCTAATCAGATCGCCGACGATTAGCTGAGTATCGCCGCTATCGACGATTCGAACCTGGCGGAGCATCTGAGATACGATGATCTCGATATGCTTGTCGCTGATGACGACGCCTTGAGAGCGGTAAACCTGTTGAATTTCGCTTATTAGATAATAATGCAGCGCTTTTTCACCTAAAATTCTAAGCACGTCGTGCGAGCTGATAACTCCGTCGGTAAGCTTCTCGCCTGCGTGGACGAACTCGCCGTTTCGCACTTGGATCTGGCGACTCTTATCGATTAGATACTCCGCACTCGTTCCGTCCTCTCCCTCGATTACGATGCGCTCTTTTGCGCGCAATGCTTTATCAAAGCGGACGGTTCCGTCGATGTCTGCGATGATTGCGGTATTTTTTGGACGGCGCGCTTCAAATAGCTCCGATACGCGCGGTAAACCGCCGGTGATATCTTTTGATTTCGCAGCAGCCTTAGGCGTCCTAGCCAAAATATCCGCAATCGCTACCTGATCGCCCTTGTTCGTAAATATGGCGGTCTTCGGCCCTAGGTTATATTTGATAGGCTCGCCCTTGCTAGGGGTTACGATAATGGCCGGCTTGACGCCTTGCGGAAGGTACTCGTTGATAACCAAACGGCTTTGGCCGGTAGTCTCGTCATATTGCTCCGTAGCGGTGTATCCCGGCTCGATATCCTCGAAGCTGATCTTACCCTCGCACTCTGCAGCCACAGGGATAGAATACGGATCCCACTCGGCGATAATTAATCTATCGTCTTTTTTAGGCTTGGCGATAAGATCCTCGCTTTTTACGACGCTATTATCATCGTACGTAATGACCGATTCGCGTGGTATATAGTGACGGATCGCCTCTCTGCCGTTTTCATCGGAGATGACTACGTACATACCCTTCTCACTTACGACGTGACCTTTTTTGATATCTCTTAGCCTCTCTAAATAATCGCCCTTTAGGATGAAATACTTAAGCGTACCATTTGCTCCCGCTTTGATCTTTTGAGTTACCGGCTCGCCGTCTTTGACGCGAAGTTCGCTTGCAAACGGAATTCGAGTAGGGATATTCCAGTCTTCTTTTATAACCTCCACTAAACTATCATTTTCTCCAACGGTTTCGCCGTCTTTAAATACGATGTAGAATTTCCCCTCAACTTTACCGCTTACGCCCGCAAGCTCGGTAGGCTTGGCTAGATCGTGGCGCCGGATAGTATATCTAAATTCTTCCTTCTTACCCTTTAGCATGATATTCACATCGTCGTGAGTTATATCAATACTTACCTTACCAGTAATTGGGGCTTTGATCTTAGGCTCGACCAAAAGCACCGCGGCGTTTCTGCGGTTCATCACGATATTTTTGCCGCCGTTTTCGTAGGTCTTGACGTTGTAGTATCTAATGAAACCCTCTTTATCGGCGATTACTTGGCGATCTTGCTGCTCGGTAGATGCGGTACCGCCGGCGTGGAAGGTTCGTAGCGTAAGCTGCGTGCCCGGTTCGCCGATAGATTGCGCCGATATGATACCGACCGCTTCGCCCGGTTTTACCAGCTTGCCCTCGCCTAAATTTACGCCATAGCACTTCGCGCAGACGCCTTTTGCGGCCTTGCACGTAATAGGCGTGCGGATACTTACGGATTTAATACCCGAATCCACGATGGTTTTTACTTCGCCAACGCCCAAAAGCGTGCCCTCGGTAAATAAAATTTCATTCGATACCGGATCAATCACATCCGAGCTTAGCACCCTACCCATAATCCTATCGGCTAGACTTTCTATTTGCGTTCCGTTCTCTACAATCTCGGTAACCTCGATACCCTCGTGCGTGCCGCAGTCGTGCATCGTAACTCTGACGTTTTGTGCGACGTCGATCAGCTTTCGCGTTAGATATCCCGCATTTGCAGTCTTGAGCGCAGTATCGGCAAGACCCTTACGCGCGCCGTGGGTCGAGATGAAGTACTCATTTACATTCAGACCCTCTCTAAAATTTGAAGTAATCGGCGTCTCGATGATCGAGCCGTCGGGCTTACTCATCAGGCCTCTCATGCCCGCTAGCTGCTTGATCTGCTCCGCGCTACCGCGTGCACCGCTATCGGCCATCATATAGATCGAGTTAAAGCCGTCCTTATCCTTCTCCATCATCTTCATCATCTCATCGGCTAGCTTCTTGCTGGTGCTGGTCCAGATATCAATCGTTTTATTATAGCGCTCGCCGTCGGTTAGCAAGCCCGCGCCGTATTGGTTCTGAACCTCTCTGACCTGCTTTTTAGCCTCTTCTACAAGACCTGCTTTAGACTTCGGCACGATGATATCCGAAACGGAGATTGAAACGCCCGCTTTAGTCGCAGATTCAAAGCCTAAATTTTTAAGATTATCCAAAAATTCCGCGCTTATCTCAAGACCGCCGTTTTTATAGACGTAATCGACAAGCTCGGCGATATCCTTTTTCTTCATAATCTTATTCCAAAGATGATCCGGAATAAAGCTAGGCAGGATTGATTTGATGATCAAGCGACCCGCGGTCGTAAAGATAATGCGGCGATCGATCATCGTTTTGATCTTAGCGTGGATGTCTAGGGCGTTTGCCTCCACGGCAAGCATTACTTCATCGACGTTTGCAAAAATTTTATTTGTTCCTTTTGCACCCGGCTTTTCGAGGCTTAGATAATAAATTCCTAAAACCATATCCTGGCTAGGCACCGCGACGGGCTTTCCGCTCGCAGGAAGCAAGATGTTCATCGAGCTTAGCATTAAAATTTTACATTCCGCGATCGCCTCTTGGCTAAGCGGCACGTGCACCGCCATCTGATCGCCGTCGAAGTCGGCGTTAAACGCGGCGCAGACTAACGGATGCAGCCTGATAGCCTTGCCCTCGACGAGCACGGGATGAAACGCCTGAATAGACATCTTATGAAGCGTCGGCGCGCGGTTTAGCATAACCGGGTGATCCTTTACGACCTCCTCCAAGCACTCCCAAACTTCATTGATCCTATTTTCGATCATCTTTTTGGCCTGCTTGACGGTCGTAGCATAGCCCTTCTCTTGAAGGCGAGCGATTAGATGCGGCTTGAATAACTCAAGCGCCATCGTCTTAGGCAGACCGCACTGATCCATACGTAAATTTGGACCTACGACGATGACGGAGCGACCCGAAAAATCCACGCGCTTTCCGAGTAAATTTTGACGGAAGCGACCCTGCTTGCCCTTAATGATCTCGCTTAGAGATTTAAGCGGTCGCTTATTAGCGCCCTTTACGGCGTTAGCGCGACGTCCGTTGTCAAAAAGCGCATCCACCGCCTCTTGAAGCATTCGTTTTTCATTACGGATGATGATCTCGGGTGCGTCGAGTTCCATCAGCCTTTTAAGTCTAGAATTTCGATTTATGACGCGGCGATACAGATCGTTTACGTCAGAAACCGCAAATTTGCCGCCCTCAAGGCTTACAAGCGGGCGTAGATCGGCAGGTAGCACGGGAAGATTCGTAATCATCATCCACTCGGGCTTATTGCCGGAATTTAAAAAGCTCTCGACGACCTTTAGACGCTTGACGATGGTTTTTTTCTTCGCTTCGGAGTTCGTATTTTCCATCTCCTGCTTAAGGGTGGATAAAATTTCGACCAAATCAAGCTCGGCTAGCATATCGCGGATCACCTGACCGCCCATTTTGGCGACGAAGCCTGTCTGCGAAAAGCGCTCTTTTAGGCTCTGATACTGCTCTTCGTTTAAAACGTCGTATTTCTCGACCTTTTTAGAATTTTCGTTGTCGTAAAATGCCTCGCCCGCGCTTTCTACGATGTAAGCCTCATAGTAAAGCACGCGCTCAAGATCTTTCATCTTGATATTTAGAAGCGTACCGATGCGGCTAGGCAAGGAATTTACGTACCAAATATGCGCCACCGGCGTTACCAGCTCGATATGCCCCATTCTAGTGCGGCGAACCTTCGAGCTCGTGATCTCGACGCCGCATTTTTCGCACTTCCAGCCCTTATATCGCATCTTTTTATATTTACCGCAGATGCACTCATAATCTCTTACGGGGCCGAAAATTTTAGCGCAAAATAGACCGTCGCGTTCCGGCTTGAGCGTGCGGTAGTTAATAGTCTCGGGCTTTTTGACCTCGCCGTGGCTCCATGCTTTGATTTGCTCGGGACTAGCAAGCCTAATAGCAAACGCGTCGAAGTCGTGAACTCTAGCGTCCTCTTTTATCTCTATTCTTTCTAAATTTGAATTATCGCTCATTTATTCTCTCCATTCTCGTAAATTTCAACGTCTAGAGCAAGCGATTTAAGCTCGTTTGTTAAAACAAAAAATGTCTCAGGAATTCCTGTAGACGGAACGTTTTCGCCTTTTGTCAGCGCCTTATATGCAGCCAAGCGTCCGTCGACGTCGTCGGATTTGATCGTTAGCATTTCGCGGAGCGTGTATGCCGCGCCGTATGCCTCCAGAGCCCAAACTTCCATCTCGCCGAATCTTTGACCACCGAATAGCGCCTTACCGCCGACCGGCTGCTGCGTGACTAGGCTGTAAGGGCCGGTGCTTCTTGCGTGAACCTTTTCGTCGACTAGGTGGTGCAGCTTGAGATAATACATGCAGCCCACGTTTACGCGCTCTTTGATCTTTTCGCCGGTGCGGCCGTCGTAAAGCTCAGTCTTGCCGTCCTGATCGATGCCCGCCATTTCAAATAGCTTTTTGAAATCCTCCGGCACAATGCCTTCGAATATCGGAGCGGAAAATCTAACGCCCTTAGCCCAGTCTCTAGCGTATTTCAAAAGATCTTCGTCGCTGATCTTCTCAAGCGTTTTTTTAGCCTGCATTAGTTTGGAAACGCCTGCGATCTCAATCATTTTGGCGCGAAGGGCTTTTATCCATTCGCCCGTTTTCTCTTCTAAAATTTTAGCGATCTGCTCTCCTAGGCGCCAGCCCACAAGACCTAAGTGGCTCTCCATTATCTGACCGATATTCATACGACTTGGAACGCCGAGAGGATTTAGCACGATATCCACGCGCTGTCCGCTAGGCAGATACGGCATATCGACCTCGGGGACGATATTTGAAACGATACCCTTATTTCCGTGGCGACCCGCCATCTTATCGCCCACTTTTAGCTTGCGCTTAGTCGCGATATAGACCTTTACGAGCTTAACGACACCGCTTGGCAAGATATCGTCTTTTTCTAAAATTTCGATCTTTTCGTCGTGTTCCTCTTTGAGCTTGCGCTTTTCGTTTTGGAAGTGGTTTTTTAGCTCTTCGTATTCCTTCTGAACAGCTTTAGAATAAGCCTTGACAAAGGAATTTAACGTAAAGCGATTGGAGCTTTCAAGCTCCTCTTTTTTAACCTTATCGCCCTTTTTATAATCTTTTTTATTTAGGCTTTGATCGCTTTGCAAAGCGTTTTTAGAAAGTAGCGCTACTACCTTTAGCATCTCTTCGCGATCGAGCATCAAAAGCCTATCGTGATGCTCCCTTTCGAGCTCGGTTTTTTCATCCTCATAGGCTTTGTTCGTGCGTGGATCCTTCTCGTAGCCCTTTTTGGTAAAAATTTTAACGTCGATTACCACGCCTTCCATAGAGGCGGTCGCGTAGAGAGATTTATTTACCACATGTCCCGCCTTCTCGCCAAAAATTGCGCGCAAAAGCCTCTCTTCAGGCGTCGGTTTAACCTCGCCCTTCGGAGTTACCTTGCCTACTAGGATCATGCCAGGTTTGACGTGAGTACCGATCTTTACGATACCGCTATCATCGAGGTGGGTAAGCTCCTCCTCTTTGATATTAGGGATGTCGCGCGTGATCTCCTCCACGCCGTCTTTAAGCTCTCTGGCTTCAATATCTTTCTCATAAACATGCACGCTGGTGTATTCGTCGGCGCGGATCATCTTTTCGCTCATAACGACGGCGTCCTCGTAATTGTAGCCGTGCCACGGCATAAAGGCTATGAGGGCGTTTTTGCCAATCGCAAGCTCGCCGCCGTCCATGCTAGGACCGTCGGCTATGATTTGACCGGCTTTTATCACGTCACCTTTTCGCACGATAGGACGCTGTGAAAAGGTAGTGTTTTGGTTGGTGCGTAAATTTTTCTCCATCGCGTAGTGATCAATAAACGGCCCCTTCTCGTCTTCGCCCAAAATGAATATGTTTTTATTATCGACCTTTTCTACGACGCCGTCGCGTTTAGCTTTGATAGCTTCCCATGAATCGCGCGCGATTATCGCTTCCATGCCCGTTCCAACGATAGGAGCGGTAGAGTGTAGAAGCGGCACGGCTTGACGCTGCATGTTCGAGCCCATAAGCGCGCGGTTAGCATCGTCGTGTTCCAAAAACGGAATCAGCGACGCCGCTACGCCCGCGACCATACCGGAGCAAAGATCAATCAGCGAAATATCCTCGCGCTTAGCCATGATGTTTTCGCCGTCTTTTCTGACCTCCAAAAGCTCCTCTACGATATTGCCCTCTTCGTCCAATTTAGCGGACGCAGGAGCGATTACGAGCCCCTCTTCCTGCGTAGCGGTAAGATAGACGATCTCGTCGGTAACCTTACCGTTTACGACCTTTTTATACGGAGCCTCGACGAAGCCTAAATCATTTACCTTCGCATAGGTCGCTAGGGTGTTGATCAGGCCGATGTTTTGGCCCTCCGGAGTTTCGATAGGACAAATTCTACCGTAGTGCGTAGGATGGACGTCACGCACCTCAAAGCCTGCGCGCTCTTTAACCAAACCGCCCTCGCCCAGTGCAGATAGACGGCGCTTATGCGTGACCTCGCTAAGCGGGTTGGTCTGATCCATAAACTGGCTTAGCTGGCCACCGGTGAAAAATTCCATAAGCGTAGTGGTGATGATTTTAGGGTTTACGAAATCATACGGCATAAGCTCGTCTAAATTTCCGCTAATGCCAGTAAATTTATCCTTGATCGCCTTTTGAACCTTGATAAATCCAAGATGCATCTCGTTTGCCAAAAGCTCTCCGATCGAGCGGATGCGGCGATTGCCGAGATTGTCGCGATCATCGATGAAGCCGTCGCCATTTTTAACTCTAATTAGATATTTCGCCGTCTTGATAATATCCTCGCTGGTTAGCACGGTTACGTACTCCGGCGCCTCGATACCCAGCTTGTGGTTCATCTTCATACGGCCAACTTTGGTTAGATCATAGCGCTCCGGGTTAAAAAACAGATCGTTTACGAAGCTCTTTGCCGCTTCTTTTACCACCGGCTCGCCGGGGCGCATTACTTTGTAAATTCTAATCGCAGCCAGATCGTTCTCGTCGTCTATGCCTTCGCTTTGCTGCAAGAGCTTAAGCGCGTCGGCGTCCTGGATGAAAGAATTTATGATCGAAGTATCTACGCCGCTAGCTAGGTCGTTGGCGATCGTAAATTTTTTCTCAGTGTTGGCGATCTTGGCTAGCTTGCCCTCATCAAGCGCGGTTAGCGAATCAAAAAGCACTTCGCCGCTGTTTTTATCGACGATGGCGTCGGCTAGGTAGCGCTCGGCTAAAATTTCAGCCGGATACTCGATGAGCTTTAGTCCGTCCTCTGCTAACTTCTCCGCTTTTTTGGATGTTAGGCGCTTGCTTGCTTGATGAAACACCTCGCCCTTTTCGTTTATAATGTCGTAATCAAGCCTGCCGGAATACTCTTTAGGATCGAAATCGGTTAGGAATTTTCCTTTTTTGATATAGATCGTCTTAATAGGATAAAATAATTTTATAATGTCTTGTTTTTTGTAGCCGAGTGCGCGAAATAGGATCGTGATCGGAACTTTACGTCTTTTATTTATGCGCACGTATAGTACGTCTTTTACGTCGTATTCGAAGTATAGCCAGCTGCCGCGATCCGGTATTATTTGAGCGGTGTAGATAAGTTTATTTAGAACGGTTGGACTCTCTTCCTCTTTGAAGATTACGCCCGGGCTCCTGTGTAGCTGATTTACGACGACGCGCTCTACGCCGTTAATGATAAATGAAATTCTATCGGTCATTAAAGGAATGTCGCGAATAAATATATCTTGCTCTTTGATCTCTTTTACGCCGATTTTTTTGCCCGTCTTTTCATCGCGCTCATGCACTAGCAAACGGAGCTTCATCTTTAAATTTACCGAATAAGTAAGCCCTCTTTCCATGCATTCTCTAATCGAATACTTTGGCTTTGAAATTTCGCTACTTACATACTCGATACTTAGTCTATTCTGTGCGTCGTGGATAGGAAAAATGGCTTTGAAAACCTTCTCTATGCCGCTTTCTCCACCCGAGTTATCAAGATTTAAAAAATGATCAAAACTTTTCTTTTGTAGTTGTAATAAATTCGGAATTTCGATGTCTTTGGGAACCTTTGAAAAATCCACCCTAAGACGATTTCCTGAATATAGGCTGTTTAACATTCCACTACCTCGTAGTTGTATTTTAAAGAAAGAAGTGCCGATGCGACGCACCGGCACACATTTGTATGCGAAATTTTAAAATTTCGCGATTTATTTGAGTTCGACTTTAGCGCCTGCTTCTTCAAGCTCTTTTTTAGCCTTCTCGGCGTCTTCTTTGTTAAGTCCCTCTTTAAGAACGGACGGAGTAGCCTCGGTAGCGTCTTTGGCCTCTTTTAAACCAAGACCTGTTAAGGCACGAACAACCTTAATTACGTTGATTTTCTTATCGCCCGCATCAAGCAATACGACGTCGAATTCCGTTTTCTCTTCAGCTGCTGCCGCACCTGCGCCGCCAGCACCTGCGCCGCCAGCTACCATAACCGGAGCTGCGCTTACGCCGAATTTCTCTTCGAATTCTTTAACTAGTTCGCTAAGCTCTAGCACCGAAAGATTAGAGATATACTCTAAAACGTCTTCTTTTGAAATTGCCATTTTATTCTCCTAAATTTTAATTAAGCGCTAGCTTCTTTTTTCTGCTTAAGCGCATTGAGGCCGATCGTAAAATTTTGAATCGGCGCATTCCATACTTGAAGCAACATCGCGATAAGCTCGTCTCTCGAAGGCATCTTCGAAAGCGCTCTAACCTTATCTACGCCGGCTACTTCCCCATCGATATGAGCGGTCTTAAGCTTAAAAATTTCATTTTTCTCTTCAAATTTAGCCGCTACTTTACATACAGAAAGCTGCTCGCCCCATAAGAAGATATTGGTATCTTTAAAGCTAAGTCCGTTTTTTTCGGCATTTTTTAAAGCGATATTGGCTAGGGTGTTTTTGATAACTCGAACCTTTACGCCCGCTTCGCGCGCGCTATTTCTAAGATCTTCAAGCTGCTTAACGCTAAGGCCTTTAAAATCGGAAATTACTATAGCTTCGCTAGCTTTGAAAGCCTCGCCAAGCTCCGCTACTATCTTTGATTTTTCGTCTCTCGTCATTAGGTCTCCTTTCCGATCGGTGATTTCAAGCCAAGCGATCGAAATTTTAAAATTTCGATCAATTAAGTCAAAAACCTTGAGCTATCTCCAATCTAAGATAAAAATTTAAAATTTTATTTTAAATCGATTATTTCTTGATTATCCAGCGTAACCGCAGGGCTCATAGTAAGTGAAAGCGATGCATGAGTTACGTATCTGCCCTTCGCAGTCGCCGGCTTATGCTTATTTATGGTTTTAATAAACGTCGTAAGATTGTCTAAAAGCTGCTCTTTGCTAAAGCTAGCCTTGCCAAGGCCTGCGTGGATATTTCCCTGCTTATCGACGCGGAAATTTACCTGTCCGCCCTTAGCGTTTTTAACGGCCTGAGCGACATCCATCGTAACGGTTCCGGTTTTAGGATTCGGCATAACGCCTTTTGGACCGAGAATACGACCTACTTTACCAACTAGTCCCATTAAATTTGGAGTGGCAATAAGAACGTCGAAATTTATATTTCCTTTTTGAATCTCTTCGATCAGATCATCGGCACCCACGATATCGGCACCTGCTTCGCTAGCCTCGCTAGCTTTTGCGTCTTTTGCAATCACGGCTACTCGAACACTCTTGCCAGTACCGGCAGGTAAAACGACCGAGCCGCGCACCATCTGATCGGCATGTCTCGGATCTACGTTCAGTTTAAGAGCGATCTCCACCGTCTCGTCAAATTTAGCAGAAGCTAAAGTTTTTACCGTGCTTACCGCTTCGTCTACGCTATAAATTTTATTTACGTCAACTTTTTTTAAAAGTTCGTTGAATCTTTTTGAATTTTTTGGCATATATTTCTCCGCAATTAAAGTGCTACCGCTTTTTTAAACCTTAGCGGTCAAAAGGTCTAGTCAGTGACCGTAATACCCATAGAACGAGCCGAACCCGCTATGATCCTAGCCGCCTGCTCTCTATCCTTAGTATTCAGATCGGCGATCTTTTTCTCGACGATCTCTAAAACTTGAGCCTTAGTTAAGGATGCTACCTTCTTTTTAAGAGGGTTGTCCGAACCTTTATCTATCTTCGCCGCCTTTTTGATCAAATCTGTCGCAGGCGGTTGTTTAGTGATGAAAGTAAAGCTTTTATCGGCATAAACCGTGATGATAACAGGAATATTGAAGCCTGCCATATCTTTGGTTCGCTCGTTAAACGCTTTGCAAAATTCCATAATATTAACACCCTTTTGACCTAGCGCAGGACCTACCGGCGGGCTTGGATTTGCTTTTGCGGCCGCTATTTGCAGCTTGATTTCGCCAACAACTTTCTTAGCCATAAATTTACTCCTTATAAAATTTAAATAATCTTTTCAACTTGCGAGTATGAAATTTCAATCGGCGTGCTTCGTCCGAAGATCGAAACATTAAGGCGAAGCTTGCCGTGGATCATATCATACTCTTCTACGATGCCGTTGAAATTAGCAAAAGGTCCGTCGACGATCCTAACCGTCTCTCCGTCTTCAAAATTTATCTTCGGCTTAGGAGCCTCGCGATTATTGATCTTTTCTAGAATTATTTCGATATCTTTTTCCGGTAGCGGAGAGGGTTTTTTCGCCTCGCCGATAAAGCGACTGACCTTAGGCAGCATCTGAATTCTATGCCATAAAGTGGTATCCAAATCTAAATTTGCAAAACAATACCCTGGATATAAGCTACGCTCTTTAATGATTTGCTTTGTATTTTTGACCTCTATAACATCTTCGGTAGGCACTAGCACTTCGCCGATCTTAGTCTCAAGCGCTTCGTCTTGCTTTAGCGCTTCTATTGCGCGCTTTACAGCCATCTCGCTGCCGGCGTAAGTTTGTATCGCATACCATTTATTTGCCATATTACGATCCTTACTTAGGCCGTTATCAAAGCGGACATAATCAGATCCACTAGCGCTAAAAACAGTGCGATAACTACGACTACGACGACCACAGAGATATATGCTGTTTTAGTCTGATCTTTAGTCGGGAAAATTACCTTATCTAACTCTACTTTTGCTTGTTTATAATACTCTTTTACTTTTTCCATACCCAATCCTCGTGGCAGGGCAAGAGGGATTCGAACCCCCAACCATCGGATTTGGAATCCGGCGCTCTACCGTTGGAGCTATTGCCCTATAACAATTAGCCTTTTAACTTTACTTCTTTATGAAGCGTATGCTTTTTTAATCTAGGGCAATATTTTTTAAGTTCTAGTTTTTCGGTCGTAGTTTTGCTATTTTTATAAGTAGTATAGTTGATATCGCCACTTTCGGAGCATTTTAATCCGACCTTTACTCTACTTGAATTCTTTGCCATTTGGTTTCCTTGAATAAAAAAGCAAGCGGAATTTTAAAATTCCGCTTGCAAAAAATTAAGCGATGATTTTCGAAACGACGCCTGAGCCTACAGTATGACCGCCTTCGCGAATCGCGAAGCGAGTACCTTGCTCAAGAGCGATCGGAGCGATTAGCTCAACGGTGATTTTAACGTTATCGCCAGGCATTACCATCTCGGTCCCCTCAGGAAGAGTAATCGAACCGGTTACGTCTGTAGTACGAACGTAAAACTGCGGTCTATAATTATTAAAGAATGGAGTATGGCGTCCACCCTCTTCTTTAGTTAGGATATAAACCTCACCCTCAAATTTAGTATGAGGAGTGATTGATTTAGGTTTGCATAGAACCATACCGCGCTCTACTTCCTCTTTCTTGGTGCCGCGCAATAAAACGCCTACGTTATCGCCAGCCTCACCCTGATCCATCTCTTTTCTAAACATCTCAACGCCGGTAACGGTAGTAGTTTGAGTAGGTTTAATACCTACGATCTCGATAGTATCGCCAACTTTAACGATACCTTTTTCGATTCTACCGGTTACAACGGTACCGCGACCGGAAATCGAAAAAATATCTTCGATCGGAAGAAGGAAATCTTTGTCGGTATCGCGAACAGGGGTTGGAATATAGCTATCAACCGCATCCATAAGCTCCATAATCTTTGCAGACCATTCGCCGTCTTGTCCGGCTTTCGCTTCCTCAAGAGCCTTAAGAGCAGAGCCCTTAATGATTGGGGTCTCGTCGCCAGGGAATTTATACTCTTTTAAAAGATCTCTAACTTCCTCTTCAACTAGCTCTAAAAGATCCGGATCATCGACCATATCGGTTTTGTTTAGGAAAACTACGATATAAGGAACGCCTACCTGGCGAGAAAGCAAGATATGCTCGCGAGTTTGAGGCATAGGACCATCCGCAGCAGAGACAACTAAAATAGCGCCGTCCATCTGCGCCGCACCAGTAATCATATTTTTTACGTAGTCGGCGTGGCCAGGGCAGTCAACGTGAGCATAGTGACGTTTCTCGGTCTCATATTCGATGTGAGACGTAGCGATAGTAATACCGCGCTCTTTTTCCTCTGGAGCGTTGTCGATATTGTCGTAGTCTTTTAGCTCAGCTAGACCTTTCCTGGAAAGAACAGCAGAAATAGCAGCTGTCAAAGTAGTCTTACCATGGTCAACGTGACCGATGGTACCAATGTTTACGTGTGGCTTGTTACGATTAAATTTTTCTTTAGCCATCATATCCTCCGTTATTGATTTGTGGATTACACAACAAACTAAGCGACTCTATTTTATGGAGCTCATAGCGGGACTTGAACCCGCGACCTCTTCCTTACCAAGGAAGTGCTCTACCTCTGAGCCATATGAGCCTAAACTCAGGCAAAGAGAAATCGCTACCAATACCCAACAATGCGACCAAAATTTAGATTATGTAAGCATATAAAAGCAGTTAAGTTTTACAGCTCCCAGTAAACCTAAATGGTGGAGCGGGAAACGGGGCTCGAACCCGCGACCCTCAGCTTGGAAGGCTGATGCTCTAGCCAACTGAGCTAATCCCGCATCAAAAATTCATGGTGGTGAGACGTGGATTCGAACCACGGAAGGCAAAGCCAGCAGATTTACAGTCTGCCCTCGTTGGCCACTTGAGTATCTCACCCTTTGATGAAATCTGGTCAAACACTGTTACAAAAAATGGAGCTGGTGGACGGGATCGAACCGCCGACCCACTGCTTACAAGGCAGTAGCTCTACCAGCTGAGCTACACCAGCATTTTGAAATTGAAGTGGCAATTATAACCGAAAAATCCCCAATTGTCAAGGCTAAAACAGCCTATTTTAAAATTTCATAAAATTTCTGCTATAATGCGCCCGATTTTAAATTTTAAGGAATTTTATATGAAAATCGTACCTTGGATCATAATAGTTTTTATGATTTATTTGATTTATTATTTTATCTCCCGCTCTGAAAAGCGTCTAAATACCCTTGAAAAGCGCCTAAATAAGATAGAAGAAAACTTAAGCGAGCTAAAAAAGGCTACCGAAGCCAACAGGCTTTTGATTGAAGAAGCAAAGCTAGACTCTGAAGATGACGAAAAAGAGCAAGAATAAAATTAAATTTAAAGCCCCGATCTCGCTAGCTTGGCCTTTTTTGCTAAATATCTCGTGCTAAAAATTGTGAGTATATTTTATGCATACTTTGGCATTTTTGAAAGAAATTTTGCCGCAATGTCAGAACCGCGAAGTGCAAAAAGCTCATACATAACTACTTCTTAAATTTTACGAAATTTAAAATTCGCGCCTTAAGCCTGCTCCGCCAAGCAAATCCACGCAAATCAATAAATCAAAATTCTAGCTATTTGCTCACAGCACAAATTCCATGAGAATTTTAAATAATGCCACATAAAATTAAAATTCTGCCAAAATCCATCCCTCAATTCAACTTCTTAAAATTTTGCGCAAAATCGCTCAACAAAATTCTAAACCACAAAATTTTAGTATTTAAAATCATATTGCTCAATCCCCCGTAGCAACAAAATCTATGGGCTTGTCACCGTGCACCGCTTCAGCCTACTTTGTCCAAAAGCCCAAAGACGCAAACCGCAACCTTTACAAGCTAACGATAAAATTTAATCATAATTTTTAAAAACCAAAATTTAAAAAGCACAGAATTTTACCCCAGGATTTGAATTGAGTAAAAAGCTAACGAAATGCAGGAATTTCACAAATGTTAAATTTTATCCATTGGAATTTTCCTCACTCATAAGCGCTTCAGCGATGAGCTCTAGCGGATTTATGCACCTTATCTGCGAGCCACTTAAAGAAAGCGAATTATTTAGCTGCATCCTGCACGCACTGCACTCGGCAGAAACTACGCGCACGGGTAGATCCGCCATTGCGCGCGCCTTAGCTAATCCCACTGCGCGCGCGAGCTCGTAACGCTCGGTCTGCATCGTCACACCGCCAAATCCGCAGCATTTATTAGGCTCATCCATCTCGGTTATTTCGTAGTTTTGAGCAAGCAAGCCGCGCGGCTCTTTCCAAATACCCTGCATTTTGCGGGCATGGCACGGATCGTGATAGGTAATCGCTAAAGCCCTTTTGCCGCGGCGCATCAAAAGATCACTTAAGTTTGTAAATTTATAAAAGTATTCGCTCGCCATAAAAATTTTACTCGCAAGCTTTTGCGCACGGGCTTTCCATTGCGGCTCATTTTCAAAAAAATGCGCGTAATCCACCCGCAGCATCGCAGAGCACGTAGCCTCGGGCACGATAATCGCATCAAGAGCAGGCATGACTTTTTCGAAATATGCTATATTAAATTTTGCCACGCGTTCAACCGCCGCAAAATCTCCCGTAAAATACGCAGGAGCGCCGCAACAGGCTTGTTCCTTCATCAAATTTACGTTTAGCTTTAGCGCTCGCGCGATATGTAAAACCGCCTCGCCTACGCCCGTGTAAGCGTAGTTTGCCATGCAGCCTATAAAAATTCCGATAGTTTTTTCGCCGCCGTTGTCGATAAGCTCTGCGTGAGAGTTCATAAAGCTCTTTTTCGCAGGAGCAGGCAACAAGCGCTCTTTTTTAAGTATTGGTAAGCCAAATCTAGGCGACATAGAGCTTTGCGTATCTTTTCGCATCTTAAAGCCACAGCTAAGAAACACGTATCCAAGCGCTGCTGCTAGATCCAGCGCTTTGCGATGCCCGAGCAGCCAAAACGCAGCTTTTTTGTACCACGCGATGCCAAATTTTTCCGCAATGCGCGCGCGAACATTCTCGATTGCCGTATCTATGGGCAAAGACTCGCCGCAAATATCTACGCAGTTGGTGCATAAAAAGCAGCTTTCAAAAATTTTCTTAGTGTTTTTATCAAGCTTTAGCTCATTTCTGCCGTAAGCGCCCAAAAGATCCACAAATCCGCGCGGGCTCGTTACTTCATCGCCGTTAATGCCATGAATCGTGCAGACTTGGATGCATTTACCACATTTTACGCAACGCTCGCTAAGTGCCGCAAAATCGAACGCTCCAAGCTTTGCCTTACTCATAGCCGCGCCGCTTAAACGGTTTTAGAAAAGCGCTTTTCGCCCAAATTTTTACCCATATACTCATCAAAGCACATCGCGATATTGCGGATCAAAAGCGTGCCGGTAGGCGTTACTGAAATTCTATGCGGCGAGACTTGTACGAAATCCTTTAGCGCCTCAAGCTGCTTTAGGCTCGCGCCGAAATGCTCGAAAAATTTTATCTTAAATTTCTCCTCGATCGCCTCTATATCTACGCAAAAATTACTCATCAGCCCCATAATCACCTCTTTGCGCAGCAGATCCTCTTCATTTAGCAAAATACCCTTGCAATACGGTAGTCTGCCCGCATCGATCGCGGCTTCGTAAGCGTCCATATCTTTGAAATTTTGCGCGTAGTGGCGCACGCCCTCGCCGATGCTAGTTAGCCCGATGCCGATCAGATCGGCGCCGCCCTTGGTCGTATAGCCCTGAAAATTACGGTGCAGCGAGCCGTTTTTAAGCGCGGCGTGAAGCTCGTCCGCGGGCTTTGAGTAGTGATCCATACCGATCATCTCGTATCCGTTCGCGCTCAAAAAATCGTGCGTAAATTTTAAAATTTCAAGCTTCACTTTAGGCTCCGGCAGGGTCGTTTCGTCAAATTTACGCATAGATTTTTTGATCCACGGCACGTGCGCGTAGTTAAAGATCGCAAAGCGGTCCGGATCAAGCGAAAGCGCAAGCTCCAGCGTGCGCTTAAAGCTAGCTAGGCTCTGATACGGAAGACCGTATATCAGATCCATATTTATCGATTTTATCCCCCTCTCGCGCGCCATAGCTATGACATCCCTCGTAAGCTCGAAAGGCTGGATGCGGTGGATCTCCTTTTGTACGCGCTCGTCGAAGTCCTGCACGCCGTAGCTTATGCGGTTAAAGCCGTTTGAAACGAGCACGCCTAGCTGCTCGGCGTTCAAAAATCGCGGATCGATCTCGCAGCTAATCTCGGCTTCGGAGCTGAAGTTTTTAAAATACTTTTTGATATTTTTTATGTGGCGCGCAAGCTGTTCGGCGCTAAAATATGTAGGCGTGCCACCGCCGAAGTGCATCTGCACGACCTGGCGCGAGCCGTCCACGACGCCGCTTAAAATTTGCATTTCGCGCTCGATATAGTCCAAATACCGATCCATCTTGTCGCGCTTGCCGGTGTAGATTACGTTGCAGCCGCAAAAATAACAGGCGGAGCGGCAAAACGGCATGTGAAAGTAAAGCGACAGGGGCGTAGAGCTTTTTTGATTTTTCAGCTCGTTTAGATATCCGTCGTAGCTGAAGTTTTCGCTAAATTCCAAAGCGGTCGGATAGCTCGTGTAGCGGGGTCCGGGGCGCGAAAATTTCGCGTAAGCGTCGAAGTCTATACTATTCACGGCCGCCCGCCTTGGTTTTTATAAGCTCTTCAATGTCGATGAAAAGGTTTGGATGCAGGCTTTTCACGCGCGAAACGACGGCATCTACGTCTAAGCTTAATCTTTTCGCATTCGGATTTGCGCCCGTAAGCCTTCTGATCTCGTCCATGCACACGATCCACGCGTCGCCGAAATCCACCGGCGTATGCTGCAAAATCGAGCGCTCAAGCTTGAGATTAAAATTTTCCTGCATCGCGTTTTTGGTCGCGGCGATGAGATTTGCAAGCGATTTTATCGAGATCATCGTGTGCACTTCGTTATTTTCGTCGATGCCGAACCACGGCTCCTCGTCGCTCCACGAGCCGCTTTTTAAAGTGAGTTTTTTCTCGTTGTCCTCGCCCTGTGAAATTTCAAAAACCGTCCTTTTCGAGCTATCCAGCCCGAAAAATTCGCTCGCTTTGTCGATCTTTTTTAGCGCTTTCTCTTTTTCTTCCATGCTTTCTCCTAAATTTACCTTCTTTGATCCAGCCAGACCATAACGCCCTTTTGCGCGTGCAGGCGATTTTCCGCCTCTGCAAAAATTTCATCCGCGTGCGCTTCAAACACGGCCTCGCTCACCTCGTATCCGCGATACGCCGGCAGGCAGTGCAAAAAGATCGCGTTTTTTTCAGCCAGAGCCATTAAGCTTTCATCCACGCAAAAGCCCGCGAAATCGCGAATTCTTTGCTCCTTTTCGGCTTCTTGCCCCATCGAAACCCAAGTATCGGTCGTCACGACGTTTGCGCCCCTTACGGCTTCTTTTATATCGTTCGTTATTAAAATTTTAGCGCCTGAAATTTCGGCATTTTGCCGCGCCTGCGCCAGTATCTGCGGATCGACCTCGTAGCCCACGGGCGTCGCTACTCGCAGCTCAAAGCCAAGCTTGCTGGCAAGCATGAGCCACGAATGCGTCATATTGTTGCCGTCGCCCACGTAGGCGGCTTTTATCTTTGGAGTTTCAATACCGCGCTCCACGATCGTCATTAAATCCGCCATTAGCTGCACGGGATGAAATTTATCGCTTAGCCCGTTTATCACCGGCACGCGGCTAAATTCCGCAAGCTCTATTAACGTCTCGTGGCGATTTACGCGCGCCATGATTAGATCGCACATTCGCGAAATCACGCGCGCAGTGTCTTTGATCGGCTCACCTCGCCCGAGCTGTATGTCGCGACTGCTCAAAAACAGCGAGTGCCCGCCGAGCTCGTTCATCCCCACGTCAAAGCTAACGCGCGTCCTAGTCGAGCTTTTTTCAAATATCATCGCTAATTTTTGATCTTTCAAATACGGCTTAAAATTTCGCGCCTTAGCCTCTTTTTTAATCTCAAACGCTAAATTTAAAATTTCGATTATCTCGTCTTTGCTAAAATCGTTTAACGTAAGAAAGTGCCTCACATTGCTCCTTTTTGGTTAAATTGTACACTGTTTTCGCTTACGTAGCGTTTTATTCGGCTTTAAAATTTTAAATTTACGCTACGTGCCGCGAAGTAAATTTCAAAAACCAAGTCTCGCTGCTGCTGCGAAATTTTAAAATTCCAAAATTTTTAAAATTTTACCTGCGCGAATTTAAAATTTCCGCGATCTCTTTGGCGTGATAGGTGATGATCATATCCGCGCCGGCGCGCCTTATACCTATCATCGTCTCCATCATCACGCGCTCATAATCGATCACGCCCGCCTTTTTGCCCGCCTGCAGTAGCGAGTATTCGCCGCTTACGTTATATGCACATATCGGCAGCAGCGTGCGCTCCCGCAGGTCTCTGATTAGATCCAGATACGCAAGCGCGGGCTTTATCATCAAGATATCCGCTCCCTGCGCCTCGTCCTGCAGGCTTTCGTTGATCGCCTCAAATCTATTTGCGGGATCCATCTGGTAGCTGCTGCGATCGCCAAAACTAGGCGCTGATTCCGCCACGTCGCGAAACGGCCCGTAATAGCCGCTGGCAAACTTGCTCGAATACGCCATAATCGGTAAATTTTCAAATCCGCCGTGATCGAGCGCCTCTCTCAAGGTAGCGATAATGCCGTCCATCATGCCGCTGGGTGCGATCATATCCGCGCCTGCTTTGGCGTGGATGAGTGCCTGCTGCGCCGAAATTTCAAGCGTCGCGTCGTTATCCACCGTCTGATGCACATGATCGATGATGCCGCAGTGCCCGTGGTCGGTGTATTCGCAAAAGCACAGATCGGTGATTACTAATAAATTTGGAAATTTAGCCTTTATCGCGCGCAGCGAAGTCGCGATGATGCCGTCCTCGCTTAGCGCGTCCGAGCCGATGCTGTCCTTTAGCGAAGGAATTCCGAAAAGTAAAATTTTATCTAGTCCTAGCGACAAAAGAGCCTCGCACTCTTTTAAAATTTCATCCAAGCTCATCTGAAATACGCCGGGCATCGAGGCGATCTCCTTTTTGATGCCGCTTCCTTCCACCACAAAAAGCGGATAGATTAGAAAGCGGGTTTGCAGATCGGTTTGTCGCACCAGATCCCTAAGCGCGGGGTTTATTCGTAGTCTCCTAAATCGTTTAAACATTATTTTTCCTTTTTTAGCTAGAATTGTGAGATTTATAATATCACAATCGGAGTAAATTTAAGCATGGATATAAAAATTTCAGAGGTCGCAAATCTCCCCTCCCGCTTCGGAAGCTTCCGCGTTCAGTCGTTTAAGCAAGGCGAGAAAGAGCATCTAGTGATATTTAAGCAACCTTTGGAGGGCGTCGTAAACGTGCGGATCCACTCGGAGTGCCTTACCGGCGATGCGATCGGCAGCCTAAAGTGCGACTGCGGCGAACAGCTCGAAGCGAGCTTAAAATATATCGAGGAGCACGGCGGCATGGTGATCTATCTGCGTCAAGAGGGGCGCAATATCGGACTTTTTAATAAAATCAACGCCTACGCGCTGCAAGATCAGGGCCTCGATACGATCGAAGCAAACCATCAGCTCGGCTTCAAAGCGGACGAGCGAACCTACGAGATCGTGGATTTCATACTCGCTCATTTTGGAATTTCGCGCATAAATCTGCTTACGAACAACCCGCAAAAGCTGCACGATCTGAAGGTAGAAGTGGTCGCGCGCGTGCCGATAATCATCACGCCCAATAAATTTAACGAAAACTATCTGCGCGTCAAAAAAGAGCAGATGGGGCATCTGCTGTGAAGCTTGCGCCGAGCGAAAACTTTAACAAACAGATCGCTAAATTTAAAGCCTGTCTGCAAAAATTTAACCGCGTCCATAGCCTCACGAATTACCACGATTTGGACGCGGTGGTGCGCGACAGCCTAAGCGGAGCGAATTTCATACCGCGCTATCCGCGCATCGCGTGCGACATAGGCTCGGGAGCTGGCTTTCCCGGGATATTTTTGGCGCTCGCGCTGCCTCTGTGCGAGTGGCATCTGTTTGAGCCAAATCAAAAAAAAGCGGCGTTTCTAACCTACGTGAAGGTTAGTCTTGCGCTAGCTAACGTAAAAATCCACGCCGAGCGCGTGCAAGACGGCGCAGAGCTGCGCGCCGATCTGATAAGCTCGCGAGCGCTAATGAGCGCGCGAAGCTTAATTGAAATTTGCCGCGGCTTTTACGATCAAAACACGACGTTTTTGCTCTACAAAGGCTCGGGCGCAGAGGCGGAAGCGGCGGAATTCCGCAAGGAATTTGCAAGCGCGCGCTGCGAAATTTTTAGCGATGAAAATGCTTTGAAAAATAGAAAATTTTTAGTGATCAAAGGGGTGAAATAATGGGAAAAATTCTAGCCATAGCCGTCATCGCGGCGCTCATATATTTTTTGATAGCGCCTAGATTTCGCGTAAAGAAAAAGGACGATGCGACCGAGCTTTTGGCGTGCGACGAGTGCGGGACGTACTTTAGCAACGACGAGCTTGCTCTGCGCGACAAAAAGCGCCTTTGCAAATCCTGCGAAGCCAAACTAAGGGGCGGCAAATGATCATCCTAGGCCACGCGCTCGTACCCTACGAGCCGCTGTATCTCATCAAAAACGGCGACGAAGTTTTCAAATACGACAATCTGCTCTTTAAATTTAACGACAGGCTCATCTCCGCGGCGCAAAAGGTGCAGAAAAAATTTAGCGTTATTACGAATGATATAAATGAAATTTTACTCGCAAACGGCGCAGGCGCGCGCTTCATCGTCGTGGATAAAAAATCCGCCGCGGCCGCGCAAAAGCTAGCCAACGATTATCTTTTCGACGCCAAGATCGCGATGTTTATCGGCTCTGCGCGGGCGCTAAAAAACCTCTCGGAGCTCGGAATCGACGCGGCAATCTTTAAAGACGCGATCGCAAACGCGCCTAAATCGCTACTTGCAAGCATCGGAGATAGCGTAGGCTTTAAATTTCACTTCGGGCTTCCGAAAAAAGATGAAATTTTCGGCGGCGCGCAAAAGCTCGCGGATAAAATTTCGGCTCTGGATAAAAAGCTAAGCGCGCCCGCAGCCGGTAAAAATGACGATATCTGGAAAAAATAGCAAAATCCTAAGCGAATTTGTTCGCGGGCGTAAAATTTTTATGACTCATGCAAATTAAAATTCCGCGCGAAATTTTGCCTAGCCTCGCGGCTTAGAATTTAACGCGAATTTCACCCGCTTACGCGGATCGGAATTCTACGCGGAATTTTGCCCTCTTTCGCAAATTATAATTCTGCGCGAATCCCACGCGTCCTCTGCGAAATTCTCTCGCTTACTCAATTTAAAATTTTACCCGCTCGGATATATTTAAATTTTACGTAGAATTTCGCCTGGCCTCGCGGCAAGAAATTTCAAAAAGAATTTTATCCTCCCGCGCGATGCGAAATTTTACTAAATTTTCTACGCGCGATATAAAATCTACGTAAATTTTACTCGCGCAATTAACGTAAATAAAATTCTGCCTCTGCCTAAGCTTCATAGAATTTTGTAAAATTTTACTTACAGAACGATATAAATTCCTAGCCATTATTTTAAAATTTACTCGCGTTTTAGCTGCTTTTATGCGCGCGGTAAGGATTTTTTAAAGCTAAAATTTTATATAATTATGCGTTTCAAAAAGGCATATTTTGAGTACTAAATTCTTTCTAGCGATCCTTGCGATAGGCGTTATAATGGGGCTTTGCGCAGGGCTCTTAAACTTCGGCATCAACGAAATTGAAACTTTTGCTTTCGGGCATAATGATGAGGAATTTCACATTATCACAGAGCAAACCACTGCGCTTAGGCGCTTTCTTAGCGTCCTCGCAGCCGGCGCAATCGTAACTTTAATTAGAATTCTGCTAATAAGACTAAAACCTTTTTTAAACGTATCTTCAATGATGGAGGGGCAAAATCCGCCGTTTTGGCAAAATTTAATCCACTCAGTTTTGCAGCTCGTAGCCATCGCCATGGGCGCACCGGTAGGCAGTGAGGCTGCTCCGCGCGAGCTGGGCGGCTTGTTTGCGGCTAAAATTTGCCGCGCCTTAAATATCGGCGGAGATGAGCTTCGGCTATTTGTCGCATGCGGCGCGGGAGCGGGACTAGGTGCTGTATATAACGTCCCGTTAGCGGGCGCGCTTTTTAGCCTAGAAATTTTGCTTAAAAGCTTCGATACTCGAGCGATTTTGTGCGCCTTTGCTACTAGCGCGGTGGCTACAGCTACAGCAGAATTCGGAGCTTCAAAAGAAATTTATTACGTAGTTTCAAACTTCGCCCCTACCCCGCAAAATTTACTCGCAGCGGCTCTAATTGGGCTTGTCACGGGGGTCGCGGCGAAATACTTTCAAGACGGGGTGCGCTTGTGCGAAAAGCTGCGCATAAAAAGCCTCAAAATCGCGCTTACACTGCCACTTGCGTTTTTACTTACCGCGGCGATCGGCGCATACGTGCCTGAAATTTTAGGTAACGGACGCTCCGCAGCGCAGTTTGCTTTCGACTCCACATCCTTTAGCCCGTATTTGCTTGCGATCTTGCTTTGCAAGGCATTTTGCATTTTGATGATCTTTCGCTGCGGCGGATATGGCGGTACGCTAACGCCAAGCTTCGCGCTGGGCGCAGTTTTGGGGCTATGCGTTGGATTTGCGATCGGCGAAATTCTACCTATTAGCCTAAGCGCAGCGGGGGTTTGCGGAGGGGCTGCCTTTTTAGCGATCAACTTAAACGCGCCGCTTTGCGCCTTTGCCCTAAGCGCTGGATTTTGCGGGCTAAATATAAACTCATATTCGGTCGTCGTTTTTAGCATCGTATGCGCCGTGATCGCTAGAAATTTACTGACGAAAAATTTAGCGTAGTCGCGACGCTTATAATTCATACGCTGCAAATATGAATAGGCGGGCGCGGCGATGATGGTCTGAAAACCTGCTGTCGCGCATAGAGTAAGCGCGGTAGGTCACAACATTGGGCTAGGTCGGAGCCGTAAGGATATGCGCATAAGCTGATCGTTGGTAAATTTAAGATAAAATTTCGCCACTTTAACCAAAGGAGAAAACATGGGTTTACTTTCATTCGTAGCCGAAGCAGGCAAGAAACTACTAGGTCTAGGCGATGACGCCAAATCCGTAAAAGACGAGATCGCCACCAATCTCAGCTCGACGCCGGTAGAGGGGCTAGAGGTCGAGGTGCAGGGCGACACCGTCAAAATCAGCGGCAACGCCGATAAGGAAACTCTCGAAAAAGCAGCCCTCATCGCGGGCAACACCGCAGGCATTAAAAACGTGCAGATCGAGGGCATTAGAGAGGATAGCGCCGAGAACTACTACACTATCGTAAAGGGCGATAACCTATCTAAAATCGCGAAGAAATTCTACGGTGACGCGAATAAATACAAGGTTATTTTCGACGCCAACCGCGAGGTTATCAAAGACGCGAACCTCATCTATCCGGGGCAGAAGATCAGAATTCCAAAAGCTTAAGCTCGCTTTTGAATGCTGCGGCTTAGTTTTGTAAGCCGCGGATTTTACGTTTTACGAAGTGCGGTTTTGCAAACTGGCGGCGCGAGCGCTGTTTTTGCGGGGCGTGATTTTAAGCTGGCTGTGCGGCGCAGCGCGACTTTGGCGAGCTAAATTTTACGAGTTAGCGAGGCGGCGCGGTTTTACAGACTGACAGCGCGAGCGCGGTTTTTTGTGGAGCGTGATTTTGAGCTGGCTGTGCAGCGCAGTTTTTAAACTATGATTTTATGAACCGATAGCGCGGCATGATTGTGTGAGCTATGGATTTTACAGACTGCAGACTTACGAGCCGCGGATTTGTTTTTGCGAGACGGGTTTTGATTTTAAGCCGTAGGGTGGTTTTACGAGCCGTACTGCGGCGGATAGTGGATTATCCGCCGCGCTTGCGCGCTGCCATCCTATTTGAGAACATATAAAACGCTTTGAAATTCTATTTATAAAGAGCTAAATTTGGATAAATTTGAAATCGGCGCTACGCTAAAAAAGACCGAAACTAGGGATTACGACAAATATCCGATAATCATCAAAGACAACGCGATAGAGATGATAAAGCTATACCTGCCGTTTCTATTTCTTTTAGATATTATTTCATACCTCTCTCCATATAGGCACCCTGGAGAGCTAACCAGGCGGCCAAAAGAGCTCGGAAGTTGCTATATTAAATTTAAAAATTCCGCCATAGAGTATTTTTCTACGAAGAAGAATTTAGTCCTGCTCGAAATAAAATTATCAAATATAGTGGGGATAAAACGAACCTTTGGGCCTTCCCAACCCCAATTGCCGACAATCACAAAAAAGTTTGTAATTAGCGTCGTTATGATCTACTTCGTTTTGATGTCTACGGTTTTTTACTTTAAGGGCTATGCGATAGCCCCATTCATAGTGCCGATAGCATTTGGGCTCGGCATGCTTCCATTGCTAATTTTTAGGATAATAAACGGGCTAGGGCTTGGACTGGATATGCTAAGCGGCGATAGTTTGATTATCTTTGATAAGCATTTCATTATCGACGCCTCGATTTTAACGAGCGGCGAATACAAGGAGCTAAAAACCTATTTTCTATTAAAAACGGGAAAAAATTTAGATAAAATTCGGCCGCAAATTTTTATATAAGCTAGGAGTAAAGAGCAGGTTTTAGACGTAAAGCAAAAATTTGATAAGCAGCTAAGCGATAAATATTTAGAAAATAGCCTCGTATGAAATCAAAATTTAATAAAGACCTAGACGCGCCGAATTATCTTTTAAGAGTTAAAAATTTTTAGTAAAAATACCGCTCAAATTTTATTAAATCCAAATCCTCACGTTCAGTTTTAAAATTTTAACGATACTCAAAAAGTTTAAAATTTCGCTCTTTATCTCGCTTGCGGGGTCGCGGCGCAGCACACTTTCATAGACGCTAGGCTCGAAATTATCGCGCCCGGTGTGCACGAAAATATGGATCCGCCGCTCTCTGATGCTCGCCCAGATCTGCGCCCCGAGCGCATCGCCCACCGCCAAAAATCGCTCCATAAATGCAGGCGTTAGCACGTACATCGCGTTTTGCGGCTCGTCGCTAAGCACCTTGTAGCGCGCGGCAAACTCCACGTTGTCCATCGCAACGGGCTTTAGACCTACGTGCTGTTTATTTTGCATCTCGCGCGGATAGATGAAAACGGGCGCGATAATGCGCTTGTTAAATTCCGCTACGAAAAACGCCCCCACGAGCTCGTGTTGCAAATTTTGATGAAAAAAGCTCACGTCGCTAAACTCAAAGCTCACCCCCTGCCACGCGCCGCCCACGCGGTCGTTGCCGCGCAGATTTTCGATGAATTCGAACAGATCGCTCTGCACCACGCGCCAAAACGGCACGCTGCTGTAGGAGACGTATTCGTAGCCGAGCTCGCGCACGAAAGGCGCCAGATAGTGCTGCTTGTAGCTTTGGCGGTACCGCCCCGTAAAGATATCTTGCATGCTTTTTACACCGAGCGCGTAAAGTCGCGTCGCTAACCACGCCCCAAGCGCCAGCGCGGTCAGGCCTATCAACGCTTGCGGAAAGGCTGCGGAGTATTTGAAGATCAAAAACGAGATCGCGACCGCGCCGAATTTCAAAATATTTTCCGTGCCGATGAGATCCTTTTGCCAGCCGTTTAGATGCACCTCTTTAAGGCTCACGGCGAGCGAGGCGACCGCCAGCAGCATAAGCATCGTCGCGCTAAGGCTCTGTGCGCCCTGCCTATATGCAAAATACGCGATAGCGCCGAACACCGCAAACAAGGCGATCGTGCTTACGACGACGATAAACTTTAGCTGCTCCACGTGCTTTTTCGCGTCCAGTCGCAGGCGCTCCAAATCGTAAATAGTCAAAATTTCGCCCTTCTTTAAATTTGCCACAATTTTAGCAAAATTCTAGGAATTTTGGAATTTCAAAGCTCACTCGTCCGCACATAAGGCGGATTTTTATATGAATTTCGCACAGCACCCTAAATTTAAGGATAAATTCAAAACTCTAAGCTTAAAATTCCGCCCTAGCGGGGCGGCGCGCAGAAGTGTAATTTCGCATAAAAGCGTCGCTAAATTTCGGCACGCGGAAGTTAAATTCCAAGGCATAAATTTGCTACGTAGAATTTCAAAGCGGGATTTCCTAGCTAAATTTTTTAAAAGCAAATTTTAGTAAAATTTCACGACGCGGAATTTCAAATTAAAATTTTGCAAATTAAATTCCGCAAAGTAAAATTTAAGGCGAAATCTTGCGCCAAAAACGCCGCTGCACGCAAATCAAATCATGGAGCAAAAATGAGATATATTTTCGGGCCCGTCGCCTCGCGTAGGTTCGGGTGCAGCCTAGGTATCGATCTGAGCCCGCAGCGCAAGCAGTGCAACTTCAACTGCGTCTACTGTGAGCTGGGCGCGGGCAAGCCGGTGA
>NZ_CALKTS010000008.1 GCF_937997595.1 uncultured Campylobacter sp.
GGCGCAGCTGCGCTATCTGGCTACTTTCATCGAAAATCAAAACGTAAATATCATCACTGCGCCCAAATACGCAAGCGAGCGGCTGAACTTTAGTGAGGATGAGATATTGCATACTTTAGCACGTCGTCCACAGCGCACTAGCGACGTGGAGGCGATGTTTGACGAAAAAAGCGCGCAGCTTTTAAAGCGTCTTGTGGGTGCGGGCAAGGTTGTTTTCAAAGACGGCTACTATAAAATCGCCAAGAAATAGCGGCGGAATTGCGAGGTAGAATTTCGTTTCGTAATTTAATGGCAAAATTTTATCGAGATTTCGCAGGTGGAATTTTGCGTCCAAATTTTTAATAGGTGAAATTTTACGTAAATAACTCGTGATGATGTGATGAAATAATAGGGCGCGTAATTTGGATTTAAAATTCTCCAAAAAATAAATTTAATTGGCGAAAATTCTAATGGCAAAAATGCGGGCGCAAATGCTTCGGCTACAGAAAATTCCAATATCAAAAAATATAATTTTAGAAATTCCGCCTCGCAAAGCTCTGGCAGCGAAGATCGGGGCGCTGAAAATTTAAGCGGCGAAAATCCCGATGCCAAAAATTCTAGCGCGCAAAATGATGGTGCGTAAAATTTAGCTCGCATGATAAAAAATAAAGCTACGTTAAAATTTAAAAATTTCATCGCCTGCGCACGCTCTTTTTGGATCCGCACAAAGCTCGCGCGTGCAGGTGCAACTCTTTGCTACTCATTCCCGCCGAAGCCGTTTGTCTCGAAAGATCAAGCATCGTCGCAAAACCGAGCGGAGTGGGTAAAAATTTAAAAAATCAAAATTTTAAAAGTCTAAATTTTAAAAACCAAAACGCTACGAGTACAAATTGCGAGGCAAATCGTTACATAGACTTTAGCGCGGATTACGACACGGATCGCAACATACGCCTTAAACATATTGTTGCAGCACATGCCAAAGCATAAACTTTAACGCAGATCGAGACTTAAATTTAAATATATGCCACGATATAAATTCTAGCGCGGATTATGACATAAATCTCGTTAAAGGTCACGGCATGAACCCAAGCATAGATTATTACGACATACGCCTCGGAGCGTATCGAGACATAAATTCTGACAGGGATCGCGCCGTGAATTTTAAAATTTCAAACGCAAATTTAAAAGCGAATTTGGCAGTTTTAAAAGCAGATTTAAAGACGGATTTTAGATTATGAAATTTTTAAATTTAAAAGTTGCTGCCGCCGTGTTCGCGCTGCTGCTCGCAG
>NZ_CALKTS010000009.1 GCF_937997595.1 uncultured Campylobacter sp.
CCCGTGATGAAGTGCGCCCGGCGAAACGGCACGTTTTTCTCCCGCACGAGATAATCAGCCAGATCGGTTGCCGTGAGGTGCCCGCGGCGCGTCATCGCGAGCATATTTTGCTCGTTAAATTTAGCCGTTTTTAACATCTGTTTTAAAATTTCAAGGCTCGCAAGCGCAGTGGAAACGCTGTCAAAAACGCCCTCCTTGTCCTCTTGCATATCCTTGTTGTAAGCTAGCGGCAAGCCCTTCATCACCGTTAGCAGCGCGACGAGATTACCGTTTACGCGCCCAGTTTTGCCGCGGATGAGTTCGGCGACGTCGGGGTTTTTCTTCTGCGGCATGATCGAGCTACCTGTGCTGTAGGCATCGCTGATTGTCACAAAGCCGAACTCCTGCGAGCTCCACAAGATGAGCTCCTCGCACAGGCGCGACGCATGCGTCATCAGCACGCTCACGTTAAATAAAATCTCCAGCGCGAAGTCGCGGTCGCTGACGCTATCCATCGCGTTTGGCGTCACTCCCGCAAACCCTAGCTGCTGCGCGACCAGCTCGCGATTTATCGGATGCGGCGTGCCGGCAAGCGCGGCGGAGCCTAGTGGACAGAGGTTGTTTCGCTCGCGCGAGCTGGCAAAGCGCTCGTAGTCGCGGCGAAACATAAACGCGTAAGCGAGCAGATGATAGGCAAGGCTCACGGGCTGAGCATGCTGAAGGTGCGTGTAGCCGGGCATCAGCGTGTTCATGTGCTCGCTCGCGATATCTCGCAGCGCGGCGACTAGTTCGCGGATCTTTTCGGCAACCTGAGCGCCGCTTTTAAGCACGTAGAGGCGAAAATCAAGCGCGACCTGATCGTTTCTGCTGCGCGCCGTGTGCAGCCTACCGCCAAGATCGCTTCCGATGAGCTCGCTTAGGCGCTTTTCGACCGCCATGTGGATGTCCTCGTCGGCGGTTTTAAACTCAAATTTGCCGCTTTTTATCTCCTCAAACACGGCGTCAAGCCCAGTGATGATCTTTTCGCTCTCGTCAGCCTTTAAAATCCCGCAGGCGCCCAGCATCCGAGCGTGCGCCTTGCTGCCTGCGATATCCTCCTGCCAAAGCGCCCTATCAAAGCCGATCGAGGCGTTAAACTCCTCCAAAAGCGCCGAACTCGCCTCGCTAAAGCGCCCTTCCCACATTTTTTTCACGCTCGCTCCTTCGTTTAAATTTTCGGTGATTTTATAAAATTTTAAATCTCGCCGCACAAGATTTGCGGGCGAGAAAAAAGGCTAAAGCGCGGTAAATTCCTAAAAAACGCGTGTGTTGCTTCGCACACCAGCTTTGGACTTTTACGCGCTGTAAATTTAATACTCTAAAACCACTTTTGACCTATTCAATCCACTTTACTACGTCATCCATGCTGCAGCGGATCTTTTGCGGCTGTGGGTTTACGCGGTAGCCGAAAGGTACGAGTAGCGCCACGCGGCGATCGTTCCAATCAATGCCTAAAATTTTATTTAGCGCTGCGCGATCAAAGCCCTCCATCGGGCAGCTGTCGATGCCGCGGCTTGCGGCCTCGTTCATCATCGCAAGTGCTGCGAACATGCACTGCGCGTACGACCAATTAAATAGCTCCTCATCGTCGTTGTGAAAATAACCGCTTAAAAAATCTTGATAAAATTTATGCCTGTCGCCGATATATTTAGGCGCTTCATCTTTTTTACGCGTAATCATTCGCTCGATATAATCACTTCCTAGCTTTATGTCCTTGATCTTTGCTAAAATCACGACCAGATGTGAGCAAGAGGTGATCTGCGGCTGATTCCACGATTTTTCGCGGATCTGCTCGCGCAACGCCTTGTTTTGCACAACCAAAAAGTCCCATTGCTCTAGCCCCGTAGAACTAGGTGCTAAGATGCCCGCCTGCAAAATAGCGTCGAAATCGGCTTTGCCGATCTTTTTATTCTCGTCAAAAATTTTGCACGCGTGGCGAAATTTCATAATCTCTAAATGTGTCATAGTCTCTCCTTAATTAGAATTTTTGTAGATCAAATACCCGCCATCTTTGCGTCTGATGCTGAGGTTACCCTCGCGCGAGCGTACGCCGATGCGGTAGTAGCCGTCCTCTTTAGTGACATTAATATCGCTAAAGCCACCGATATTTACAGCAAAGCTCGCGCCGCTAAGCGGGATCTCTTGCCGCCAAAACTCCGCTTCAAGCGTGCCAGAAGCATTTGCGTCAGAGCTTTTGAAATCGTCTGCGGTGATGAGCTGCACGCTGTCTTTGCGGATGACGAATTTTAGTCCATCGTCAAATTTAAGCGTCTCTAGCGGTAGCTCCAGGCGCGGCGCGAAGCTAGGCGTGATGCCACTTTGCGAGGCCTGCTTTTGTAAATTTGGATCAGTCGAAGTAACCGAGACGTCCAGTGCCCTATGTAGCGCGGGTTTGGCGCTAGCGCTTAGCACGAAGTCATCGTGCCAATCAATTGAGCGATTGATATCAACGATCTTTTCATGCAGAGCCCCGTCGTCGTCCCTATATCGCACGATCAGGCTTTCGATCGTAAGGGCGTCGGAGGGAAGCGCAAAGGTTTGCTGCGTAAAATTTTTAGGCGCAGGAGTATTTTGCGACGCGGCGGCGGAGCTTTGCGCCGGATTGGAATTTTGCGGAGCAGATTGCGCGTCTTGTTGCATAGTGGAGTTTTGCGCTGTAGAATTCTGTGCCGCCTTAAAATTTTGCGCTACTGTAGAATTTGACTCGCTTAATTCCGGCGCAATCGGTAACTCATCAGGAGGCGGAAGCGTCGCAGCTGAAGGCTGCGCAGAAGAGTTCAGCTCCGTCTTTATGACCTGCAAAGGAGCGCCGATGCCCGCTTTGGGGCCAGGAGCTTTTTTTTCGGTCTGCGAGAGCTGTGCGCTCACGGCTTTTTTGGTGACGCTTGCTTTGACGCTAGAATTTGCTTCTGCGGCGCTTTTTTGCATTGCTGCGGTAGGACTTTTAGATGTTTCAGGTCTCATTACAGCTTGCTTTTTAGCGTTTAGGCTTTGCGCACCTGTTTTTGGCTCTTTAATCGCCAAATCGGTAGAATTTTGCTCTTTTACCACGACGATGCTAGGTTTCGTAGCGTTTGAATTTGCGCCATTTAAATTCTCTGCGTTTAAAAAAGCGCAGAGACCTAAAATTAGCAAAGAAATTTTTCTCATTTTTTAAGGTCCGGATCGAGCGAGCGACGCTCTAAATAAAGCTTTTGCAGCTCAGCGTTTTCCTCTTTTAGCCGCTCGACGTCGGTGAATAAAAACGCCTTTTCTTTTTGCAGCTGGCGCAGCACTTCAAACGATCGCTTGCCAAATAGCACATCACCCACGAAGATGCCCGCAAAAACGACGCAGACAATCAGCGCAAGAGCTGCAAAAATCTGCTTAAGCGGTGAAAACGGATTGATAAAATTCAGCCGTTCTTTTAAATTTTTACGCTTCTTTAAAGCTTTTTTAGCGGCAGGATCTGCGTTTTGCGGTGCAAAAGAAAATCCTTGCGTGGCAGAATTTATGTCTTGCGCCGCAAAGCTCGTGCCTTGAGAGCCGCGCTCTACGCTCTGAGCCGCAAAATCCGCGTCGTTTGGGAAGCGGTTTTCTTTCACGTATAATTCTGCACTCTTTAAATCGCTGCCTCCAATAAATTCCGCGCTGTAAAAGCCCGCGTCTGCTTGCGCGTTGCCTTCGTAGTTTCCGCTTGCAGCGGAGCTTTTGCTGCTTAAATTAGAGTTGCTGCTTGTGGCATCAGAGGCAGAGCCTGTTTCGTCTATACCGCGCGAAGCTCCGTTGCGATTTTTCCGGAAGCCAGCCCCTACCGCGCTAAAGCCTCCGCCAAAATTTTCATCGCTATAAAATTCATCATCGTCAAAAAAATCGTCCTCGTCAAAGTCTGCGTCTAAATATCTGCCTTGCGTGTCCGTATAATCCGCTCCGTCCGTATAGGGGCGCTGCGCGCCGCCTTTTAAGCCCCGCTTGGACTTTTTTTTAAAAAACATTTTAAATTCGGCTTCCTAAAAACTCGTCCGTCTCGCGCTCGATCTCAAGCAGGCGGTTGTATTTTGCGTTGCGTTCGCTTCTTGAGGTCGCGCCCGTTTTGATTTGGCCCGTATTCATCGCGACGGCGAAGTCCGCGATAAAGCTATCCTCGCTCTCGCCGCTTCTGTGGCTCATCACGCAGCGGTAGCCTTTGCGCTGCGCTAGACGGATTGTCTGCATAGTTTGGCTGACGGTACCGATTTGATTTGGTTTGATTAGGATCGCGTTAGCTACGCCTTTTTGGGTGCCTTCGCGTAAAATTTTCTCGTTCGTTACAAATAGATCGTCGCCCACGAGCTGCACTTTAGAGCCAAGCTTGCTCGTTAGCTTCGCCCAGCCCGCCCAGTCATCCTCGCTTAGGCCGTCCTCGATCGAAAATATCGGGTACCTCTCGCAAAGCTGCGCGTATCGCTCTATCAGCTCTTCGCTGCTAAATTCCTTGCCCTCTAGCTTATATTTGCCGTTTTCGTACAGCTCGCTAGCCGCGACGTCAAGGGCTAGCTTGATCTGCTCGTCTGCTTTGTAGCCCGCTTTTTCGATAGCTTGCATGATTAGTTTGATCGGCTCTTCGTTATCGTTTAAATTTGGCGCAAATCCGCCCTCGTCGCCCACCGCCGTGCTGTGGCCGGCTGCGTTTAGAAGGCCTTTTAGCGTGTGGTAAATCTCGCTCGCCGCTCTCAGAGCGTCGCTAAATTTATCAAAACCAAACGGCATAATCATAAATTCTTGAAAATCCACGCTGTTGTTCGCGTGCGCGCCGCCGTTGATGATATTAAACATCGGCACGGGTAGCACGCTGGCATTCGCGCCGCCTAGGTAGCGGTACAAAGGCACGTCAAGGCTCTTTGCCGCCGCGCGCGCTACCGCCATAGATACGCCAAGCACGGCGTTCGCGCCTAAATTTGAGTAGTTATCGGTGCCGTCAAGCTCTCTCATCTCATCGTCAAGCGCCTTTTGATCAAACGCATCCAGCCCGATCACAGCCTCCGCGATCTGAGAATTTACGTTTTCTACCGCCTTTAGCACGCCCTTGCCGCAGTATCTTTCGTCCTTATCGCGAAGCTCCAGCGCCTCGCGTTTGCCCGTGCTTGCGCCGCTTGGGACTATCGCGCTTGCTACGGTGCCGTCGCTTAGAGCCACGGTCGCCTTCACGGTCGGGTTGCCGCGGCTATCGAGTACTTCTATGGCATAAACATCTTCGATATAAATCATTATTCATCTCCACTTTGTAAATTTTCTTCATCGTCCGCGTCTGTGCTGAAATTTACGCTACCCATCTGCTCGCGGATCTTTGCCGTGATCTCTTCAGCGACGGCAGGGTTATTCTCTAGATAAATTTTAGCATTTTCGCGACCTTGACCCAGCTTCGTATCGCCGTAGCTGAACCATGCGCCGCTTTTATCGACGATATCGAGCTTGACGCCGTAATCGATCAACTCGCCCACCTTACTGATACCCTTGCCGAACATTATGTCAAATTCCGCGATCTTAAACGGCGGCGCCACTTTGTTTTTCACGACTTTGACCTTGGCGCGGTTGCCAATGCTCTCTTCGTTTTGTTTCAAAGTAGCGATCTTGCGTATATCGATGCGCACCGAAGCGTAAAATTTAAGCGCATTGCCGCCGGTCGTCGTCTCTGGTGTGCCGTAGCCCATCGCGCCGATCTTCATGCGTATTTGGTTGATAAAGATCACCGTCGTATTCATCTTGTGCACGACGCCGGCGAGCTTGCGCAGCGCTTGGCTCATAAGCCGCGCCTGAAGCCCTACGTGCTGATCGCCCATATCGCCCTCGATCTCGTTTTTCGGCGTGAGCGCAGCGACGCTATCAACGACTATAAGATCAATCGCGCCGCTCTTCGCTAGAGTTTCTACGATGTCAAGCGCCTGCTCGCCGAAGTCGGGCTGGCTGACGTAGAGGTTGTCGGTATCGACGCCTAAATTTGAAGCGTATTTGACGTCTAGCGCGTGCTCGGCGTCTACGAATGCGCAAATTCCGCCCGCTTTTTGGCACTCGGCGATGATGTGAAGAGTAAGCGTCGTCTTGCCCGAGCTCTCCGGCCCGTAAACCTCGATGATGCGCCCCTTCGGCACGCCGCCGATGCCAAGCGCGATGTCAAGCCCCACGGAGCCTGTAGAGATGGCGTCTATCGGCTCGACCTGCTTATCGCCCAGCCGCACCAGCGTGCCCTTGCCGAAAGCTTTGTCGATCGATTTTAGCGCCGCATCCAGCGTCTTTTTCTTTCCCTCGTCCATGTTTTTCCTTAAAAATAAATTCACTTGATTTTACCAAATTTGAAATGAATTTTTGATTATTCGCTCAAATTCGGCGCGGCATCGGAATTTGAAATTTTTAAGGAGCGCAGAAGCTCTGCGCGGCAAGCGGAGAGCATTAAATTTAGCCTTTTAAACGGGCCCTGTTTTTCACGTTTTTCTTTAGAAATTCCGCGTTTTTATGAGGGCTGTAGCAAAATTTCACTATAATTTCGCAACATTTTGGAATCAAGCTGCGCACCGCGCGCAAAATTTAAAGCGGAGCAAAAAGGATAAAATTTGAAGATTTTTAAGCATATAAACGTCGCTCACTCGCCCGACGCCGACGATATTTTTATGTATAAGGCGATTGATTTCGGTTGGGTTAGTTCAAAAAATCTAAAGCTTAGCGCCACGGCGCTTGATATCCAGAGCCTAAACGACGAGGCGCTAAAGGGCACTTACGAGGCCACGGCTATTAGCTTTGCGTTATATCCACTGATCTGCGACGAATACGCGCTTTTGCGCACGGCGGTGAGCTTCGGCGAGGGCTACGGCCCAAAGCTCGTTAAGAAAAAGGGCGCGGTTTTAAAGCGAAATTTCAAGGTCGCGCTCAGCGGCAAACACACGACAAATGCCCTACTTTTTCGCATGGCATACCCGCAGGCGCGTGTGATTTATAAAAACTTCCTGCAGATCGAAGGCGCGGTTTTAAGCGGCGAAGTAGACGCGGGCGTGCTGATACACGAGAGTATTTTGAACTTTTCGGACGAGCTTTGCGTAGAGCGCGAGATCTGGGATATCTGGAGCGAGCTAGCGGGCGAAAATCTGCCGCTGCCACTGGGAGGCATGGCGGTTCGCCGCAGCCTGCCGATAACGGACGCCATCGAGTGCGAGCGCGTGCTAACCGAAGGCGTGCGCATCGCCACCGCGCATAAGCCCTTTTTGTCGCAGATGCTGATGGAGAGAAACCTCATCCGCGTGGACGATGCAAAGCTCGAAAAATATCTGAGCCTTTATGCTAACGAAGCCTCGATCGAGCTTTCG
>NZ_CALKTS010000010.1 GCF_937997595.1 uncultured Campylobacter sp.
CTACCTTTCTCAATCTTCTTATATAAGCGTCAGAATCTATGTTAGCGATAAACCCAATCAAAAAAATGAGGCTGCCAATTATAAAGGTAGGACTCATAAAATATGAATAAGAATAAAAGGGGGCAGGGCAAAGATAAAAACACCAAGTTGAAATTAAAGAGGCATTAACTGTGTTAAAAACTAAGCCCATAAGAACTATTGTTATAGGCATTAGGCTTTTTCCTCTAAGCAGAAACGGAAAGATGAAAGAGCGGTAAATATAATGGCAAATAAACGGCAAAAGCACTAAAATCACGGCACCCACGCCTAATGGTAACAGCAAAATTCCAATGAGCAAAGTCCATTTAAAATTTTTAAAAACGATCTCTAGTGCGGTATGGACGTCGATTATTTCATATTTCATAAACTTCTCTTGCGATGAAATTTTAAAATTTTATTCATTTGGTTGTTTGCACGATTTAAAATTTATTAAAGCGCCGAGAGTTTCGGCTCGCAGCGCTTTAAATTTTAATCTTACGCCGGCTTACGACGCGAGATTATTTCTTTTTACGACGTTTTTTGTCACCCGCTTTTTGGGCATGAGTCCTATTGCATCCTGCTCTTTTTGTTTTGTTAGAGCTCATTCGGTTCTTAGCCGGCATTTCCTACTCCTTATAGAAAAAATATGCGTAATTATACCCCCCCCCCCGCCCCCCCTGAAATTTGGTTGAAATTTTGTTTATTAAAGATTAAATGAATAGAAATTTTATAAGATTAATCGGACGTGAAATTTTAATCGAAATTATAGATATTTTAAAACGAAATTTAAGGTAGTATATGCCCGCGTAGCAGCGGGCAAGCGAATAGAATTCCGCCTGCGCGGCGGCAGGCAGAATTCTTTAAAATTTTAAGTTGCAAAATTTAGAATTTTAAAATTTATGACTTAGCGGATCTCTTTTAGCTGTACGACTTCGCCGGCGAGCATCTCCTCGGCGCTCTCTCCCGATTCTGCTGCCAAATCCCTTTTTTTGGCAAGGTCCACGTTTTTGATCTGCAAATCGAGATCGTTTCGCTTAGAGGCCTTATCCAGCGCCTCCTCGCGGGTAATGACACCGTCTCTATAAAGATCGAGCAGGTGCTGATCGAAGGTCTGCATACCGTAGGTGTTGCGACCATCGGCGATCGCGTCAGGAATTTCATCGTCACGCGCATCAAGTATCATATCCTTAATACGCGTGTTTTTGCGCAAAATTTCAACGACGGCTACGCGCTTGCCTTCGACAGTACGGGCAAGGCGCTGAGAGATGACTGCCTCTAGGACGGATGCTAGCGTCATTCGGATACGCTCCTGCTCAGCCTGCTCGAACATCGCGATAATGCGGTTTACCGTCTCTTTTGCGTCAATAGTGTGCACCGTCGAAAACACTAAGTGACCCGTCTCTGCGGCGTGAAGCGCCGTCTCGATCGTCTCCAAATCGCGCATCTCGCCCACGAATATTACGTCCGGATCCTCTCTCAGCGCGGCGCGAAGCGAATCTGCGAAGTTATTGCAGTCCTCGCCGATAGCGCGCTGATTGATGATGCATTTATCGTCTTTAAATACGAACTCTACGGGGTCTTCGATCGTAACGACGTGGCTGGTTCTTTGCCTATTTATACGATTTATCATACTTGCGATCGTTGTCGTCTTTCCGCTTCCCGTAGGTCCGGTAAGCAGCACGACGCCGCGCATAGCCGTGTCACAAATATCTTTGATCGAAGGCGGCAGACCTAGATCGTCGATCTCTGGAATTTTAACCGGGATCGTTCGGAAAACCGCGCTGATACCGTCGATCTGAAAAAAAATATTAACGCGGAAGCGATAATCTTCGTTTAGCTTGTAGGTAAAATCCACGCTCTTTTTCTCGATAAGCTCCGGAAAGCGCGTGATGAGAAGCTCCTTAGCTAGCGTCATCGCGTCTTCTTTCAAAAATGGCGTTTTGCTAAATTTTACTAGCTCGCCGTGGATACGACCTCTGATAACCGCGCCCGATTTTATATGAAGGTCGCTACCGCCATTTTGGATTAGAAATTCCAGATATTTATTTAGCCTATCTCGCTGCTTAAAATCCAGCGTAGAAGCGTCAACTTGATACTGCGAATAATCTATAGAACCCGCCATCATTTCTCCTTTTTAAGTGTTTTTATTATCTCTTTAAATGCCTCTTCAAAGGCTACTAGCCCGTCATCGAGTAGCTTTTTATACGCCTTTTTCATATCGATCTTCGCATCCGCTACGCGAGCGAAAAATTCCTCTATCTGCGCATCGCTAGGCGGCATTTTGGGCTTTTGATCGCCGCTTACAAAAGCCTCTATGGTCTCAAGCGGCGCGGTGTTTACGCAGCCCGGATACATCAGCTCGCTTACGTAGTAATCCTTCGGCAGATCGTCTCCTTTTACCCCCGTGCTCGCAAACAGCGGCTTTACGTAGTTTAAATTTTCTTTAGCGATGATATTGTAGCACTTCGCGGCGTTCATTATGCCGATTTTACCGGTAGGAAGACCCGCCGCAGCCATTTTTTCATCTAATAACCTATCGAAGCGGCTAACGAAGATGCTAATTACGGTTTTTGGTAAACTTGCCTTCGGAAAGTAGCGACGAAAGCCCGCAATTCCCTCTTTTATCGCCTCGATGCATTTTACGGCCTGCTCTGGTGAAAAAACCAAAGTCGCATTTACGCTGATCCCCTTTTTCAGCAGATCGCGCATCGCTTCGTAGCCTGCCTTCGTAGCAGGGATTTTGATCATAACGTTTGGCATGCCGATCGTGCCGTATAGGTGTTTGCCCTCGCGATACATCGCTTCGGCGTCGTCTGCGAAATATGGATCGACCTCGATACTCACAAAGCCGTCATCGCCGTTAATGAAATTTTTAAGCAGGCTCTCCGCTGCGCTTCTGATATCCGCGGTGGCTAAAATTTCATACAGCTTTTTAGGCTCTTTTTTTCTAAATTCCTCTTTAGCCGAGTCGTATGCGGGAGAGCTTAGGATCGCGTTTTTAAAGATCGCAGGATTGGAAGTAGCGCCGTTAATTATCCCTTTTTTGATCAGCTCGTCGAAATCTTTATCGATAAAATCGCGCTCCAAAAAGTCGCACCAAAGGCTGAAATTTAGGGCTTTATCATACATATTTCATAATCTCCTTCAAATCCTTTTTTTCAATGCAGACGCTCGCCTCGCTTTTTAAAATTTCATTCGCGCAAAAAGCAATTTTAAGTCCCGCCTCGCGAAACATCGAAACGTCGTTCGCGCCGTCTCCCACGCACATTACCTCGCTCGCCTCTAGACCCATCAGCGATTTAAGCTGCGCAAGCAGCGCACCTTTTGAGTATCCAAACATCATCTCGCCGCCGAAAAGCCCGGTTAAAATTCCGTTTTTTTCGTGCAGATAGTTTGCAAAGCTTGCGTCAAAGCCTAGCTTTTTCTGCGCGGCGTCGGTAGCGAGATGAAATCCGCCGCTAAAGACGATCACCTTTATGCCTTTATTTTTCAGATACGCGATGATCTCGCTAGCGCCGCAAACGAAAGGCAGGCTTTCTGCGATAGCTTTAGCATCGCTAAGCCTCATCCCCTTTATCAGCGCCACTCGCTCGCTAAGGCTCTCGAAAAAATCAAGCTCTCCCGCCATCGCGCGCTTCGTGATTTCGCTAACTTGTCGCTGCGTGCCCATTTTAGCGGCGAAAAAACCTATCGTCTCGCCGTCCATCAGCGTAGAATCAAAGTCGAAAACACAAAGCTTTATCATAAATATCCTCGCAAAAATTTAGGAATTATAGCTAATTTAAGTTTAAGTTTTTTGGAATTAGCATAAATTTTTCGCTTTTTGCGACCTCGTAAATTTTGCTCCTGACCCCGAACGAACACAAATTTATATATTTTTTCTCGCCGAAATATAAAATTTCATCTTGATGATAGTGCCCCTCGATGATTAAATTTGCTGCGTAAAAATCGATCTTCGGCGCGATTATATCCTTAAAATTTGGCATTTTTCTGTATAGGTTTTTCCCCTCTTGCGATTTTAAGATTACTTTTGAAATTTTAAATTTTAAAGCGCGATCGAGCAGGTTCATAAATTTTAAAAAAGCCCTATTTCGTAGCGAAAGCAGCGCAAACTGCGTCAGGCGCGGCAAAAACAGATCGCCGTGCGCGATCTGCACCGCCTCACCGCTCTCGCAGATAAATTTAACGGGCTGCGCGCCGTTCGGATAAACTTTTGCGCGGGGGAAAATTTCGCGCAGATTAAAATCGTGGTTGCCCTCGAAGTAAAAAATTTCGCATTTTCGCGACAGCTCGTTTATTAGCGCGATCTCCTCTTCGTAGAAGCGCTGCACGTAGGTCGTGTTTGCCAAAAAATCAAACATATCGCCCATCATAAAAATTTGGGGTGGCGGCGTAGGCTCAGCCTTCAGCGCGCGCAGAAATTTCAAAAATTGCGGTCTGCTCGCGCCCGCGTGCGCATCGCCGATAAAGATCGCGCCCGGTTTTATCGCCTGAATTTGATCATTTTGCATCTAGGCTCCCGCGCGTAACGACTTTTGCAAAAAAGTTCATCGCTTAAATTTCGTGTGCGATACGCGGCAACGCCGTAGCTTCGGCGAATCCGCACATTAAATTTGCGTTTGCGACCGCCTGCGACGATGCTCCGCGCAAAAGATTATCGATCGCCGAGTTGATCCAAATTTTATCGCCCGCAGTTTTTACAAAAATATCGCAAAAGTGCGTCCCTGCGACGTTTTTTATACTCACGGGCTCGCTTCGGACGCGCACGAAAGGCTCGTTTGCGTAAAACTCCCGCAGCACCGCCTCTGCGTCCACGCTCTTTTGCAACACGCCAAACGCGCTAACTAACATCCCGCGCGTAATCGGCAGCAAATTCGGCACGAAAAGCGTGTTAAACGCACCGCCTTTTAAAATTTGCAGCTGCTCTTTGATCTCGTCTGCGTGGCGATGCGAGATCGGCGAGTAGGCATTTGCGTTTTCGTTCGCGCTTACGAAATGGCTGCTCGTTTTAAGAGCCTTGCCTGCGCCGCTTACTCCGCTTTTTGCGTCGATAAATACGCCGAGGGCAGGATCGAGTAGCCGCACGAACGGCGCGAGCGCCAAAATAGAGCAGGTAGGATAGCAGCCTGGATTTGCCGTAAGCCGCGCCGCGCGGATCTTTTCGCGATTTAGCTCGGGCAGTCCGTAAACGGCGTGGGCTAAATTACGAGGGTCTAAATGCGTGGTGTAATTTTTCTCGTAAAGCTCGCGGCTTAGGCGGTAATCAGCCGATAGATCGACTACCTTGACGTTTTTAAATTTTAAAATTTCGCGGGCAAATTCCATCGCTTTTCCATGCGGCAGCGCCAAGAAAATAAGATCGCATCTTTGTGCCGCAACGCGAGCGTCCGCAGCTTCTACGCGCATCTCAAACACGCCGCGAAGCTGCGGGAAAATTTCGCTTATTTCGCCCTGCGTCGAGGCGCCTAAATACGAAATTTCAAAGCCCGGGTGAGAAAGTAGAATTTTAATCAGCTCAAGCCCCGTATAGCCGCTAACGCCGATGATCCCCGCTTTTTTCATCTTATTTTCCAAATTTGATCGGCCTGTATTCGACGCTTAGAATTTCTACTTCGCGGGTGCCGGATGGGAGCTGAAGCACCACCTCATCGCCCTCGGCTTTGCCTAAAAGCTGGCGCGCAAGCGGCGTATTAATATTGATGAGCTTGCGCGAGATGTCCGCCTCGCTAAGCCCTACGATCGTATAAACCTCCTCCCGCTCGGTCTCGACGTCCATAAAGGTAACGGTGGAGCCGAATTTTACGCGGTCGTGCTCGTAGGTGGAAGGGTCGATGATTTTACTGCGAGAGACGATGTCGCTAAGCTCGGCGATACGCGAGAGCAGAAACGCCTGCTCTTCGCGCGCCGCGTGGTACTCGGCGTTTTCTTTCAGATCGCCGTGTCCGCGCGCGATGTCGATCTGCTGCACGATGTGAGGCAGCTTCACGCTCTGAAGCTCTTTGAGCTCGGAGGTGATCTTTTCATATCCGTAAAGCGTCATTGGTTCTGTCGTCATAATCTTCCTTTCTTTTTATCAAATTATATAAGCTTTAGCCTTAAAATTTTAGCTCGCAGGCTGCGTTAAAATTTTTGCCACGTTTTCGCTGGAGCCGAACTTTAGATAATCTCGCAGCTTCTTGCTCGCAAGTTTAAATTTAGCGGCATCGCAGCGCTCGTATGCGGCGAGTAGGTTTTGCGCGCTTACTTCGGATTGCAAAAGCTCCTCGTGCAGCGGCTCCTCGCCCAAAAAATCAAAAATAATATTTGCAAGCCCCACGTGCTTTAGCTTTACGAGCTTTCGCGCAAGCCAAACGTCAAACGCGCGCGCTTTGTAGCACAGCACGAACGGAGTGCCGATGAGCGCCGCTTCAAGCGTCGCCGTGCCCGAACAGATGAAGGCGAAATCGCAATCCTTAAGCGTGGCGGGAGTATCGTTTGCGATGCTAAAGCCGTCCAGAGGCCCGTAAATTTCATCTCTTTGATCCATCAGATGCGGTGGGATTATTAAGACTCGCTCGCTATTTTCAAATTTAGGCGCAAGGACTCTAAAAATCGGCATCAATCTTGAAATTTCAGCCCTGCGCGAGCCCGGCATAAAGGCGATCTTGCCCTGTTTTTCGTAGCTTGATTTTTGGAATTTTATCTCATCAAGCAGCGGATGCCCTACGAAAAAATAGTGAGCACGGCTCTGAGCCGCTAAATTTAAAGCCGCAGAATTCTGCGCGGGGCACGGCTCGTCGGAGCTTTGCGATGCGAAATTCTGCGAGAAGCCTTGCCTGGCGAGGTTTTGCTTATTAGAATTCTCGGTCTCGGAATTCTGTTCGCAAAAATTACCGGAATTCTGCGCCTTAGAATTTTGATCCGCGAAATTAGGTGCAGAATTTAGCGAAGTAAAATTTTGCTCGCTTCGTGTGGCATGTTCTTTCGGCGCAGCATCTTTGCTCTCCGCTTCTTGCGGCACGGCACCTTTATCTCCCTCGCAATTCGCGCCGAAAAATTTTGCCTCAAAAGGCCAAATGGAGAGCAGATTGTCGCAAAACGCCTTCAGCTTCTCCGCTCTGTGCGGCTTCCACGCCCAAACCTGCGGCAGGATATAATATGAAATTTCCGCGCTCGCGCCGCTTTCTTTGATCGCGCGAGCTAGCGGCAGATTAAACGCGGGCGAGTCAATCAAAAGCACGCGATCGCACTCCGCCGCAAGCCGCGTCATCTGCGCTATCGCACGCTTGGCTTTTAAAATCAGCGGCAGAATTTCTATAAAACCCATCGCCGAAAATTCGCTGCTTTTGTATATCGGCGAGCCCAGCTTTTCATCAAAAATTCCGCAAATTTCGCAAGCGGGATCGAGCTTTTTAAGGTGCTCAAGAACCTCTTTAAAATGCAGATTCGCCGAGGGTTCTAGGCAAGAGATTAAATATTTCAAATTTAGCCTTTTAAATTTTTGTTAATTATAGCAAAATGTGCTAAAATTAAGCCGACAAAGGATTTAAGATGAAAAATTTTAAAATTTTAGCGCTATGCGGCGCGTTCGTGATGTTGCTAGGCGGTTGCGGCGCGGCTAAATACCAAAAGCGTCAAGTCACCGAGGATCCCGCAGTAACTGCACGCTTTGAGGCGCTTAGTAAGTTAGGCTCGCCCGCACTCGTCGCTAAAGCCGCAGCTAGCGAGATCGCAGCGGATGTAGGCGGCACCAAGCCCCACGTTAAGGTCGCGCAGTTTGCCTTCCTCGAAGAAATTAGCGCACAAGGAAGCGATCTGATCTATGCCTACTCGCTAAGCCCTGGCTGGGCGAGCCTAAAAAGCTCCGATCGGCAAAAATATCTCAAATTGCTAACCAAGGATATTACCGAAAATGACTGCAACGCACCTAGTACGCGAGCTTTATTGCGAAGCGGAGTGCGTGAAGTGCACCGATTTTTCTACGATTATCCAAGCTCGCACCTACTTGATTCGCAGGTAAGCGAGGAGATATGCCGCAAAGCAGGGTTATAGATAAGTCTAGCGTAATTTTATGCCGCGGATTTGCATCGGCGCGAAAGCAAAATTTCGTGGCGTAAAATTTTACGATAATTTAAAGGACAAATTTTGCGGCGAGTTGCGGAGTGCGGTCGCAAAATTTGATTTAAGAAATTTCGAAAGTGAAATTTAGGCGATGAAATTGCGTGTCAGGCTATAAAAAGCTATAAAATTTCGTAGCAAAAAGGTGGAATTTTTCTATGAATTTTGCGATTTAAGTTCGCATGGAATTTTATTGAAAAATTTGGCGCGACGGAATTCTACGCCACGCAAGCTAAGTAGCAATTTTTGCATAGTAAAGAATTAAGCGCTAAAATTTTACAGACAGAATTCCGCTCTGATAGGTCTGTCATGAAATTTTAGCTAAAGAGAGAATATGAAAGAAATTTTAATCACCAATGACGACGGATTCGAAGTGCGCGGACTTTTGGAGCTCGCAAGCGCGCTAAGAGGGGTCGCAAACGTCACTATCGTAGCGCCAAGCTCGGAGAAATCGGCCTGCTCGCACTCGCTTACTCTTACCCGTCCGCTTAGATTTATCAAGCTCGACGACGGATTTTTTAAACTCGATGACGCTACGCCCGCAGACTGCGTGTATTTGGCACTCCGCGCGCTGTATAACCGTAAGCCCGATCTGGTGATAAGCGGCATAAATCACGGCGCCAACGTCGCGGAGGACGTGACCTATTCGGGCACGTGCGGAGGCGCGATGGAGGGGGTCTTGCAAGGCATTCCTGCGCTTGCGGTGAGCCAGTTTTACGTCACGGATTCGCTGCAGCGATACGGATTTGATCTCGCGTGCGAGCTCGCGGTGGAACTGGTCGAGAAAATCTTTAAAAAAGGCTTTCCTCTGCCGCCGAAGCAGTTTTTAAATTTAAATGTCCCTGCCGTCTCAAAGCAAGATTTTAAGGGGCTTTCGGTTGCTCCGTGCGGCGAGAAGCTCTACGATACCGACGCGCAGCTAAACCGCAATCCGCGCGGGATGGAGTATTATTGGCTAGGCAAATCTACGCTCAGTTTTGATGCAAGCAAAAACGAAAATAGCGACATTTCGGTACTTTTTGAGGGGCGGGCGACGTTAAGTCCGATTAAGTTAAATTTAACCGCGCACGAGCAGATGAGCGCGCTAGAAAGGTGGATGAAAAACAATGAGTGAAGTTGTAGTAGACCGCTTTTCGCGCTCGCGCCTGCTTTTCGGCGAGGATTTTGCAAGGCTGCAAAGCGCTAAAATTTTAATCTGCGGCTGCGGCGGCGTGGGCGGAGCGGCGATAGAGGCGCTGTACCGCAGCGGCGCGGTAGGTTTAAGCGTGATCGATTGCGATCGCTTCGAGATCACCAACCAAAACCGCCAGCTTGGAAGCGAGCATGTAGGCGAGCTAAAATGCGAGGTTTTCGCGCGCAAATTTAAGGGCATAACGCCGATCGCCGCTAGGATCGATGAGGAATTTTTGTCGGAATTCGACCTCGGCAAATTTGATTTCGTAATCGACGCGATAGACGATGTGGGCGCTAAGATCGCGCTTGCGCTGCGCTGTAGCGAGGCTGGCGTAGGATTTGTAAGCTCGATGGGCGGCGCAAAGAGGCTCGATCCCGCTAAGATCGAAATCCGCTCAATCTGGCAGACGCGGGGCGATCCGCTCGCGCGCAAGATTAGATCTGAGCTGCGAAAGCGCGGCTTTGCGGGCGATTTTGACGTCGTCTGCTCGAGCGAACCGCCGCGCGTCAAATCGATGGGCAGCTTCATGGGCGTGACCGCTAGTTTCGGGCTTTTCATCGCAAGCTACGTGGTGCGCAGACTGATAGGCGAGCGATAAATTTAAACGCTTAAAATTTTATAGCGTTTCGGCGCACGGCTCCGTCTGGTCGGGTTTTGCGGTTAAATTTTATATATTTTGAGCTTTTGGTCCGAGCGCGCTTTGCATGCGGTACGGCCGGCCGGTATTTCGCAGTGCACGTGCGGTTAAAATTCAAAGGACGAAAGTGGAATTTTATCGGACGACGAAGATAAAATTTGCTCGGCGCGAAGGCGGAATTTCATTTGCCGCGAATGATAAAAATTTTATCCGCAAAGATCGGTGCGGGCTTGCGTGCGAGATGAAATTTAAGGACCACGCAAGCTACGCACGTAGGTCAATGTATACGGCGCGCAGTTTTAACAAGCGCAGATAGCAGTCTAGGATTAAAAATCTAAATAGGCGGGTCGCAAGCTTGCTCGTGAGCGAAATTTAAGCAAGCCAAGTTTACGCAAATGTTCTTTGCGGCGAATTTTCATAGCAGCGCGGTAAAAATTTTATCGCAGTTTCGCGCGCTTTTTGATGCAAAAAAAGGCGCGCTCAGGCAAGCAAAACCAAATTAGCGCGCATCGGTCGCCGCGTAGCGCCTAAATAGCGTAAAGTGTAAGCGAGGCTCAAGCAAACGCAGCGGCAAGCTTACTTCTAAATTCCATTTTTTACCGCTCGCAAAAAGCGGAATTTAGAAATTTAAT
>NZ_CALKTS010000011.1 GCF_937997595.1 uncultured Campylobacter sp.
CTCTTAAATAATCATGTGATATACGAATTAGCCAAGTGTTATTTTCTCGGTCTATGCACCAATCTAGTCTTTCTAGAAACCATAGACTAATTTCGTCATCATCGTATTTTTTACATATTTTGTTTATCGTTTCCAATAAACTATATTTTTCAACATCCTTTTCTGAAATACGCTCTGCTACAAACGCCACTTTATCCCCTTTTCTTTAAATTTTTGATACGAAAGTTACTCGAATATTTTCTTTAGGTACAGAGCTTGTTATAACCTCTCCTCCCTTAAACTCATTTAAAATTTCTTTTAAAATATCCACAATCTCTTGCTTTGGTATATCCCCGATATCGCTTCTTATGGATTCTAACTCATATATTATTTTAAACGGATTGTCCGTAATTTTCGTGCTAGTATTTTCGTTATGTATATTTCTTAAATCAATCTCTATATCTTTGCCTCTATAATGCAAAAGCCATATATATTCACCGCTAAATTCCATATCTCTCGGATCCCCGATAGTGATACTACGCACAGGAAAAAGCCAAATACCTCTTTCTCGATCTATGCACCAGTCTCTTGAATTTAAACTTGCGCAACTAAGCTTGCTCTGATGATACTTTTCACATATCTCATTGCACGGTTTTAGTAAATCGTATTTCTTTATATCCTCTTTTGAAATACGCTCTGTAACAAACGCCATTCTCTCCTCCTTAAGAATTTAAAATTTTAGACTGCTTGCGGGTTGCCGCCGTCTTTTGCTCTTGCGACAAATCGTTTAGCCATTTGCGCAAATGGCTAAATATACGCTAAATTTTATCTTGCCGCGCCGCGCAAATTTTAAAATTTCGCTTTTATACAGGCGCTGTTTTCTTGCGGGTCTCTCGCCGATAACTCGCCGCCTGCCGCTTAGATGAAATTTTAAAATTCCACCGCCTGTGCGCATGGATAAAATTTTAAAATTTCGCCGTCCGCGCGCACGAACGAAATTTTAAAATTCCACGCCGCTTAACACGAGCAGGTGAAATTTATAAAAAAATTTCGCCGTCGCAAATCAAAGCGCAAATAAACGCGCCGCTGCGCGCAGAAATCGCGCGAATTAACAAAAGTCGCGTTTGAATTTCATCGATAAATTTATGAATTCCGCCTATGCTTCGGCGGTTTCGTTTTCGTCGATTACGGCTTGCATCGTGTCTCTGGCGTGCTGTAGCCAATCTTTATCGCTCGTGTCGAGCAGGTCTAGGTAGATGATTTTGACGTGTCCGCTGTGGACGGTGAAATCGTGAGAGTTTGCGATGTGCTGCGTGCCGATGAGCACCACGGGCTGGACGCGCAGACCGAGCTTGCTAACGATCGCTTTGGCGCCGCTTTGGAATTGCAAAAGCTGCGTGCCGCGATGCCTAGTGCCCTCGGGAAACATCGTGATGACGCGCCCTTCACTTACGCGCTGCTGAACTTCGTGCACGATCCGCACCAGATCGCGCGGATTTGAGCGATCGACCTGGATCATCTTCGGAAGAGTGATGATTTTGCCAATAATAGGGATGTCTGCGATCTCCTTTTTAGCGATCCAACAGATATCGGCAGGATGGGTTTCTTCGAGCACGACGATATCCATTATGCTTTGGTGGTTGGCGATTACTAGCTGCGCGCGCGGATCGGGGGTACCTATGATCTGGATATCGTATCCAATGCCGTAGCGCTGGAAGCGCCCCCAAATGCGGCGAAAGCGGCGATGAGAGGAGTTTTTCACCGCCATGGCGATCACGACGCAAACGACGGTAAAAATAAACCAAATCGCGTAAAATAGCGCTCTAATCCTTGCTAAGCTCATCTTTTTTAACCCAGCCGATCTTGTTGCCGCCCAGCATGATTTTATAAAATTCCTTATTAGTGCCTAAAATTTCAACCTTTTCGGGATTTTTAGTCACGTAAAACACGGTGGAGCTTTGCATAGGCAAAATTCTAACCGGGGAATTTTGCGCGATACTGCCCGTGCCGTAAGGCCTTTGCGCATAGAAATTTACCGCCAAAATCAGCACCGCAAAGATAAGCGGCGTGATATTTTTACTAAGCAGAAACATCACCAAAAGCACGGCAGCTAGCGTGTAGATCGCGATCTGCTTATAGGCTTCGAACTTGCTCTCTTTCGGATTTAGCCCGATCTGCGTGCTAAGATCCTCGGCGCGCGGATTAAGCTCAAGACCGAAATTTTCAAATTTTTTAGTATTAAGATTGAAATAGCTGAAGTCTAAATTTGTGATATTTTTATCCACGACGGCGAAATAATATCCACTCTGACTTGCGTATGTGCCGCGTACGGAGTCCACACCCTGCTTAATAATGGCTGGATTATCGATACTAAAAGCGCTGATTGCGCCGTTTCGGATACCAAGATCGAGCGTGAGTAAATTTGAAACGTCGTCAAATTTGGTAGTTTTGTAGTTTTTAAGTTTCAGCTCGTCGGCTACGATATGCGAAAAATTAGGCTTCGTATCAAGCTTCATAAATTCCGGATTATCAGGTTTGATAGAGCTTTTTTCAAAAAATTCTCCGTTACGCTGCAGTGTCAAAACGAGCTCATTTATCTTATCGCTCTTATCGCTTGCTGCAAACCACAGCGTCGTCTCAAACATCTCGTCACCCTCAATCCACGTAAGATTGTCGGCATTAAGCCACTTCATACCATTGGTGCGGCTGATCTCTAGCTTTGGCTTAACGGTGATTTTCTGCCCTAAATACACGGCGAAGTCAATCTTAAAAATTTGATTGCAATACACCTTTCTAGGCATCCCGCTGGCTTTTAGCGTAAGCTCTTTAGGCTTAATGTCCTGATAGACCTTATCGTCGGATACGTCAAGATCGACTTCGTTAGTAGGCGCCAAAGCCTTAAGATCGTCGATGCTTAGATTATCCATCGACATAACCTCTTTTTTATTATACTTCAGCATCACCTTGGAATTATCGCGCGTCTGCGGCTCGTCTGGCTTATCCTCAGCTTTTTTCGGCGCATATTTACTTAGATCGTCAAGCGAATCGATCTCAATCTCCGGCGCAGCAAACGCAAGCGTGCAGACACCTAAAATAGTAAGAATTCTTTTTAGCAAATTAAGCCTTTTAGCATTTTCTCTCCGTCCGTGCCGCCCAAAATAGGCTCTATCGCGCGCTCAGGATGCGGCATCAGGCCGAAAATCTTTTTGTTTTTATCGCAAATCCCGGCAATTGCGTCCACTGAGCCGTTCGGATTTAGATCCGCGCCATTTTCGTCGCAATATTTTAGCAACACGCAATCCTCGTCGTATAGCGACTTTAGCATATCCGCAGGCGCATAGTAGTTGCCCTCGCCATGCGCAATCGGGATATTTAGAATTTCGCCTTTGTCGCAACAGTGCAGAAATTTATTATCGTTTGAAACGACGCGCAAATTGTGAAATTTTGAGATAAAGCTTAAATTTATATTTTTATTCATCGCGCCTGCGAGCAGCCCCAGCTCCAAAAGCATCTGAAAGCCATTACAGATGCCTAGAATATAGCCGCCGCGCGCAGCATGAGCGAGAACCGCCTTCATCACCGGGCTAAATTTGGCAATAGCCGCCGTCCGCAGATAATCTCCGTGGCTAAAGCCGCCGGGAAGCACGATCAGATCGGCGTTTATGTCGGTTTTTTTATGCCAAATTATCTGCGTTTCGCAACCAAGCTTATCAAAGGCGTATTTGGTGTCGCGCTCGCAATTCGTGCCGGGGAAATTGACGATCGCTACCTTCATAGCACGATCTCGTAGTCTTCGATGACGGTGTTTGCCAAAATTTCATCGCACATCTTGACAACTTCGGCATAAATTTTATCCCTATCCTCGCCATTTATATCAAGTACGATCTGTTTGGCTACGCGCACATCTCGCACGCCGCTAAATCCAAGCGAAGCGAGGGCGTGTTTGACCGCCTTGCCCTGCGGATCGAGCACGCCCTCTTTAAGTCTTACGTTTACGATTACCTTCATCGCTTATCCTAAAATTCTACGCAAGACCTCTTCGTAGGCCACTTTTACGCTACCAAGATCCTGTCTGAATACGTCCTTGTCGAGCTTTTTATCGGTCTGTTTGTCCCAAAAGCGGCAGCTATCAGGGCTGATCTCGTCTGCAAGTAGGATATTGCCGTCCTTATCCCTGCCAAGCTCGATTTTGAAATCCACGAGCTTTAAATTTCGCTCATCAAAAAATTTAATCAAGATTTCATTGATCTTGCGCGCGATCTTTTTGAGCTCGTCAAGCTCGCTTTGGCTCTTTACGGCGCCAAGCAGCAAGCAATGCTCGTCGTTTAGGATCGGATCGCCCAGCTCATCGTCTTTGTAGCAAAACTCCACCAGTGTAAACGGAAGCTTTGTGCCCTCTTTGATGCCCAGACGCTTTGTAAGCGAGCCGGTGGCGATATTACGAGCGATGATCTCAAGAGGGAAAATTTTACATTTTTTCACTAGCTGCTCAGTCGGGCTGATCGTCTCTACTAGCGCAGTGGCGATGCCGTGCTTTTTAAGCAGATCAAAAATCAGCGTCGAAATTTTGCAATTCAGCGCGCCCTTGCCGCTCTCTTCGGCTTTTTTGACGCCATTAAACGCCGTCAGCGAATCTTTAAATTCCGAGATCAAAAGGTCGTCACTTTCGTTAACCGACCACATCTTTTTGCCCTTGCCTTCGTAGATAAGCTCTTTTTTGGTAGCTTGCATCACACTCTCCTTACTTGATGTTTAGAATTTTTATCGCGTCTATTGCGGTTTTTAACTGGATATCGTTATTAATCTGCTCTGCGGTGATGAAATTTTTCTCATCCTTTTTCTGAGCATCTTTTTTCTTGGTCTCGACCTTGGCTAACTCGCCTTGCAGGTGCTTTTTGAGATCGGCTTCTTTTAGCGAGAATTCATCCTCGTCGCGGCTCGGCACCTTGCCCGGCGCCACTATGAGATCAGGCGTCACGCCCACCGCTTGGATAGTGCGACCACTTGATAGATAGTATCGCGCTATGGTAAGCCGCAGAGCCTCTTTATCCTCTATCGGCAGGATCACCTGTACGCTTCCCTTGCCGAAGGTGTTTTCGCCGACGACTACCGCGCGCTTTAGATCCTGAAGCGAGCCGCTTACGATCTCGCTCGCGCTTGCGCTGCCGCCATTAACCAAAACCACGAGCGGCAGATCGGTGATCTTCTTTTTAGGATCGGCGTTGTGCGCTTCGGTCTCGTTTTTCGCGCGCCCTTTCTGCGAGACGATAAGTCCCTTGCCGACAAATAAATTTACGAGTCCGATCGCCTGATCCAAAAGCCCGCCCGGGTTATTTCGCAGATCCAAAATAATGCCTTTGGCGTCTTTATGCTCTTTTATAAATTTGCTCGCGTCCGCTACCACGTGCTGATCGAAATTCGTAACGCGCAGATATAAAATTTTACCATCCTCGATCATCTTGGCATAGACCGATTCCACTTTGATTATATCGCGGATAATCTCGACGTCGAAAGGCTTGCTAACTCCCTTACGCACGATCGTTAGAGTGATTTTGGTTTTCGGCTTACCGCGCATTTTTGAGACCGCATCGTCGATCGTGATGCCGAAGGTCGCGTTGCCGTCGATACGCAAGATCACGTCGTTAGCCTGAATGCCTTTCTTATCGGCAGGAGTCCCCTCGATAGGCGAGATGACGGTTAGAGCGCCGTCTTTCATGCCCACCTGAATTCCAAGCCCACCGAACTCGCCCTCGGTCTGAACTTTCGTATCGTTAAAAGCCTTTTCGTCCATGTAGCTTGAGTGCGCGTCGAGGTTATTCATAAGCCCCGAGATCGTCTTGTCCACAAGCTCCGAAAAGGTCATCTCATCGACATAATTGTTTTCGACGATCGCAAGTGTTTTGGTAAGCTTAGCTAGTGCCTCCAGACGCGTTTTTTCGCTGTCTGGCTTTTTGGTTGCGTTGACCTCTCTGGCTTGTAAATTTCCGGTAAAAAAACTGACGCCTAAAAATAGAGAAAATATGAATCCCAAGCCGAAGAAGAGGTGTTTTTGTCGCAAAGTTTATCCTTGAAAGTAAAATGGAGTGAATTTTATAGAAAATTGGCTAAAAATAAGGTAAATTTTATACGAAATTTGCGCGTTTACGGATAAATTTAAGGCGAAAATTTTAAAATCTCACTAAAAAATCTTGACATAAATACACTAAAGTTATATAATGCCACCAACTTCAACTTTAGGAGAAAATTTATGAACGAAACTATTGAAATTTTAACCGATAAAATGCGCTCCGTGCTCGAAAGCAGCGTTTCTTTAGCGATCCATTCCAAAAATAGCGAAGTGGGCGTATTGCACATGCTCTGGGCTTTGGTAGCCGACAGCGGCTCGGTGCTAAATCAAATTTTTAATAAATTTAGTATCGAAAAGACCGCGGTCGAGCTCGAGATCAAAAGCGAAATTTCAAATTTGCCGACCAGCTCAAACGTTACGAAGGAAAACGTGCGAATTTCGCGCGAGCTGATGAACTCGCTAGAGGTCGCAAAAGGGCTGATGACGAGCTCGGGCGATAAATTTATCGCCGTAGATACCTGGCTGATCGCAAATTTAAACGCAGATCCGCTAAAGAAAATTCTATCTAAATTTGCAGATCTTAGCGAGATCAAAAAGGAGCTTGAGGCGCTTCGCGGCGGCAAAAGCATCGATTCGCAAACCGCCGACGAGACGCTTGAGGCGCTTAGTAAATTCGGCGTCGATCTCACCGCCAAGGCGATCGCGGGCGAGCTCGATCCGGTCATCGGCCGCGACGAGGTGATCTCGCGAATGATGCAAATTTTAATCCGTAAAACGAAAAACAACCCGATCCTGCTTGGCGAGCCGGGCGTTGGAAAAACAGCGGTCGTCGAGGGTCTTGCGCAGCTGATTGCAAAAAAAGAGGTACCGCTCAGCCTGCAAAACAAACGCGTCATAGCGCTTGATATGAGTGCGCTGATCGCTGGCGCGAAGTACCGCGGCGAGTTTGAAGATAGACTCAAAGCCGTCATCAACGAAGTCGTAAAAGCCGCGAACGTCGTGCTTTTCATCGACGAAATTCACACCATCGTGGGCGCGGGCGCAAGCGAAGGCTCGATGGATGCCGCAAATATCCTAAAGCCCGCCCTTGCGCGCGGCGAGCTACATGCGATCGGCGCTACGACGCTGAAAGAGTACCGAAAGTATTTTGAAAAAGACGCCGCGCTTCAGCGCCGCTTCCAGCCCGTAACGGTCGCGGAACCTAGCGTAAGCGAGGCTACGGCGATCCTGCGCGGCATAAAGGAACGACTAGAGGTGCATCACAACGTCACCATCACCGATAGCGCGCTTGTGGCGGCTGCAAGGCTAAGCGACCGCTACATCAGCGACAGGTTCTTGCCCGATAAGGCGATCGATCTCATTGACGAAGCGGCAGCGGAGCTTAAAATGCAGATCGAAAGCGAGCCAAACGAGCTTGCCAAGGCCAAGCGCGACATCCTCACGCTTCAGGTCGAAAAGGAAGCCCTTAAGATGGAGGATGACGGCAAAAATGACGAGCGGCTCGCGCAGATCGACAAAGAGATCGAAAATTTAACCGAGCAGAAAAACGCGCTTCAGGCTAAATTTGAAAACGAAAAGTCCGTATTCGGCGGCATCAGCGAGGAGAAAAAGGCGATTGACAGCCTCAAAAACGAAGCTAGCCTAGCAAGACGCAACGGCGATCTTAGCAAGGCTGCCGAGATCGAATACGGCAAGATCCCTGCCGCGCAAGCAAAGGTTAAGGAGCTTGAGGCGAAGTGGGACGCGATGAAAGAAAACGGCGTGCTTTTGCGAAACCGCGTGGACGAGGAGAGCGTGGCTGAAATTTTAAGCAAATGGACGGGCATCTCGGTAAGTAAAATGCTCTCCTCCGAAAAGGAGAAATTCCTCCACATCGAGGAGCATCTAAAAGAGAGCGTCGTGGGGCAGGATGAGGCGCTGCACGCCATCGCTCGCGCCGTCAAGCGCAATAAAGCAGGGCTCGTGAACGAAAACCGCCCGATCGGAAGCTTTTTGTTTTTAGGCCCTACCGGCGTCGGCAAGACCGAGAGCGCAAAGAGCTTAGCTAGGTTTTTGTTCGACGACGAGCGAGCTATGATCCGCTTTGATATGAGCGAATATATGGAAAAACACAGCGTCAGCCGCCTGCTCGGCGCGCCTCCTGGATACGTGGGCTACGACGAGGGCGGGCAGCTTACCGAAGCCGTGCGCAGAAAGCCGTATTCAGTGCTGCTTTTTGACGAGATCGAAAAGGCGCACAAGGACGTTTTTAACATCCTGCTTGGAATTTTAGACGACGGACGCGCGACCGATAACAAGGGCGTTACGGTCGATTTTAAAAACACGATCATTATCCTAACGAGCAATATCGGCTCGGCTAAGATTATGGAGCTTGACGCCAAAAATGCGGATAAGCCGCGCGAGATCGCGCTTGCCGAGCGAGAGGAGGCGGTAAAGAGCGAGCTGAAGAATTATTTCAAGCCCGAATTTATCAACCGCCTGGACGATATCGTGATCTTCAACGCCCTAAGCGAGGACGATCTTATAAAAATCGTGGGCATTATGTTTAAAAGCCTGCAAAAAACGCTAGCAAATCGCGGCATTAACGCAAGCCTAAGCGAAAATGCCAAAAAGCTCATCGCCTCGGCGGGCTTTGATATCGAATACGGCGCAAGACCGCTACGAAGGGCGCTCTACGATCTGGTGGAGGATAAGATCGCCGATATGATCCTAAGCGACGAGATCAAAACGGGCGATCGGATCGAAATCGGCGCGCGTGACGGCGAGATCGAGATAAAGAGAGTGAAGTAAAATCGGGCGGAATTTATCCTGCAGGGTAAATTCCTCGCTTTGGTGGAGTAAATTTGGCGAGGTAAATCTAATACTTTATTAATTAATATAAATTGAGCGGGTAATCTATCCCCTTGGGAATTGAAACCGATGCAAAGGAAAGGGAGAGGGCTAGACAAAGCGCGTAGAATTCCATCCCGTTGAGAATTGAAACAACGCTTATCTTTTTCCGTTTTTTCCCAAACTTCAGTAGAATTCCATCCCGTTGGAAATTAAAATGCTCTATTTAAAATTTCATTTTTCCCTCTCGCATAGTAGCATTCTATAGAATTTACCGAGCCGAATCCTACCCGATAAAATTTTTACTGAATAAAATTCTGGGCTTTAAATTTTAAAATTTATTGAGTGTAATTCCGCATTTCAGAGCTTAGAATTTTAAATTTAAGAAGCAGCGACTTCAAGCTGCGTGGTTCGAAACACGAGGATTTTAGATTATAAAATTTAAAAAGGCGGGCAGGATTAGAATTTTAAAATTCGAAGTCGATGATCGAAATTCCAAACCTCGAAACTTGAAATTTCAAATCTGAAGCGGGGGCAAATTTTAAGGTCATTTCAAAATTTGCCCCTTTTAAATTCACATATCTCGAACTCTATTCATAAAATTTTACATATTAATTTACGCAAAAATTTGGTCAAAAAAAGATGATCTCATAAACTTATCCGCATTAAATTTTATCTCTTCTTTTTAGAATAAAAACCGCCACGGACGCGATTATTAGCGACGATAAAGCGCTTATAATCATTATGCTAAAATTAAAATTTGAGCGATCAAATAGATGACCCAACCAAGTAAAACCCGCTTTTGCTAGGATTATCACAGCTAGCGGATAAGCATAAAATAAACTTATAAAAAATGCAGATGCGGCGGATATTTTATCCAGCAGAATAAAAGCCTTTATTTTGGAAAATACAAAACAGCAGATGATTAGAGGCAAAATTACCGTCGCGCAAAATAGATACAATACCATAGCGCCGAAAATATCGCTTTCGCTATCGCTCGCCTCTTCACGCCACGTTAGTTCAAAAGCTTTTAAAACGATAGAAAACGGATGCGCGATATCATAACCGCTATATTCCGCCAAAAAAACCGCATCTATGCTGGCAAATATAACGCCCAGGCAGTCTATAGTAAAAAAGAGCAAGGCGATCCAGAATAAAATCCTCACCCCTTTTAGCTCAAAACATTTTTTAATGAACTCTTTTATCACCCTAGCCCCTAATTTATAGCTTTTAAGATCAATTTGGCTTTTATCGCGTTTCATTTCGGCGCTTTTAAACTCTTTATCGTGATCTCTCATCAAATTTAAGCCTCAGCTACGCTAAATTTTAAAATTTACCGAGCTGAACTCTGATCGGATAAAAAACTATTTATCCTTTTCTTGCATCTATCAACGTGACTTTATAATTCTCACCTTGCTTATATAATCCATCAAGCCCAAATACTATAAGTTGCTCTTTTAAAAGCGAAAAAATTTCGTCTACTGATATTTTTTCGCTACCATTTGGCGCTATTGACAATACTTTCCAGACTTTATCATATTGGATGCCTGAAACTTTTTCATCTAATCCATAATCAAGAACGATGTCAAATATATCACCTTTATAATAGAATTTCCACATTGCTTTTGATAGATATGCGTGGTCTATCTCTGGATCATTAAATAATTGAGTTTTCATAATCCAACAATCCAGTTTTTTATCTATAACCCAACTCTTATGACTTGGTAGTGTTTTATATAATGGATTGTACTTATAGTAAATATCACTAAGTCCATACTTCTCATCATCCTCTTTGGTGATGATCGCATTTTCAAACGCCATCTTCTTCTCCTTAAAATTTAATGTTTAAAAATTATATCTACAACGTGTTTATATTCGCTTATATGCTCGTAGATATCGCCTTCGCTTTTAGTGCCCAGCTTT
>NZ_CALKTS010000012.1 GCF_937997595.1 uncultured Campylobacter sp.
CAAGAGCTTATAAAGCTAGGTGCGGATATACATAAAAAAGATGAATACAAGCTATCCGCTATGTCTTATGCGATAGAAAATAATGCTACCAATACTGTTAAACTATTACTCGATAATGGAATTAAATTTAATGAGATCAATATAGTACAAGGGTATATAGGATGCCCTTGGTATTCCAAAGATACAGAAATTATAGTTGATAATAATAAAATAGATGTAAAATTTACTGGATGCATAAAGGGAGAATCCTCAAAAGACCCTATTTATCCATTAAACTATGCAATATATAGTAATTTGATAGAAATTGCCGATATGATGCTACAAAGAGGTATGAAACCGAAAGCATATGAAGGTCCTTTGTATTATTTAAGTGAGAACGGCGTTTCGTTTAAACAAAAGGAAATATTTAAAAAATCTATTTATACTTTTCTTCCGCGGGATATGATGTATAAAGATAAATTAGAATTATTAATAAAATATAATATAGATGGTTTACCGAGTCAAGATGATATTGTTACGGCTTATAGAAATTGTTTGGATAGTTTAGTTGGATCTATAAAAAAGAAGGAGTCTTACATAAACCATATGAATGATTACTGCTATGGAGAAAAGATTTTAGAATCATATGATTGGGCTCTTCGAGGCAGATGGGAAGTTAAAAATAACGAAGAAAAAGAAAAAGGAACGGATGGGTACTGGAAAGAAAAAGATTTTATAAAATTTTTCGGCTATATGCCAAATGATAAAAAATGTACTAAGCTAGAACCGGATATTAAAATATTAAATTTCTATAATATGAAAATAGATAGATATAAAGCTCTTTGCGGCAATGGGCTGAGCGATGAAGAGATTTTGCAAAAAAGCAGCCTAAAAGATAAAAATAGTACCGAGGCATTCGATATTGAGACATTTTTTAAATATTTAAATTTTGAGGAAATGCTAGAGGAAGCGAAAGTGAAAATTCTACATGACGGCGAGAAAATAGATATAAAAGATTATGCCGAAATTCTAAGACAAGAAGCGGCTAAAAAACTAGATAGTAATCAATAAATTTGAAAGAGTAAAACTATATAGCATCAGAAATTAAGTAATATAGTGGGCAAAGCTTTTCTAAATTCTCATTAAAATTCCTCCCCGCTAGGACGTAAAGCCTTAAATTAATCCAAATTTCACTATAATTAATCACTTAAATTTTAAAGGTCGCAAATGCTAAGCTTAGACGAAATTCGAAAAAATATCATCCTAAAACAGGGCGTGCACTATTTTGATTTCGCGGCTTCGGGACTTGCTTACGAGCCCGTAGAGCGCGAGATAGGCGAAATTTTAAAAACCTACGCCAACACACACTCCGATAGTAGCTCTAGCGCCATCATCACGCAGCGGCGCTACGAGGGCGCGCGAGAGAGTCTAAAAAAGCTACTAGGGCTTGACGAGCGGTTTTATCTCATCGCCTGCGGGCAGGGCGCGACGGCCTCGATCAAGAAATTTCAGGAGCTACTTGGCATCTACCTACCGCCTGCGACCAGAAATGTGATCGGCGAGGCGAATTTACGCGCTGTGCAGCTTCCGCTCGTGCTCGTTTCGCCATACGAACACCACTCAAACGAGCTTAGCTTCCGCGAGGGGCTTTGCGACTACCTGCGCGTGCCGCTTAGCGAGTCCGGCGAGATCGATCTGCTAGCACTCGAGCACATATTAAAGCTAAATGCCGGACGCCGCATCATCGGCTCGTTTAGCGCCGCCTCAAACGTCACAGGCGTCGTTAGCGACTATAAAAAGATCAGCGAGCTAATCAGGGCCGCGGGCGGCATCGTGGCCTTTGACTGCGCGGCGCTGAGCTCGCACGCAAATTTAGACTGCGATCATTTCGACGCGATTTTCCTCTCGCCGCATAAGCTATTAGGAGGGCCTGCTAGCTGCGGGCTTTTGGCGATCAAAAAGGAGCTGCTTAGCGGTGACATGCCGACATTTGCCGCGGGCGGAACGGTCGCCTACGCTAACCGCGAGGGGCACGTGTTTTTGAAAAATCCCGAGCAGCTAGAGGAGGGCGGTACGCCGCCTATCATCGGGCTTATGCGGGCAAATTTGGCTTATGCGCTGCGAAACGAGGTGGGCTTCGAGCAAATAAAAAGCGCCGAGGACGAGCTCGCGCGGCTTTTTGAGAGCGAGCTAGCAGGCATTGACGAGATCATAAATTACGCTCCAAAGGGCGCGCCGCGGCTGCCGATATTTTCCTTTAACGTGCGCGGTGTCTCGGCGTATGATTTTGCCGCGAGCCTTAGCAACGATTTCGGTATCCAGACGCGCGCGGGCGTGATGTGCGCGGGGCCGTACGCTCACGATCTGCTGGGTATCAAGGAGGGGCGCATGCC
>NZ_CALKTS010000013.1 GCF_937997595.1 uncultured Campylobacter sp.
AGCTCGCCTTTTAAAATTTGCTTTAAAATCTCGGCATTAGCCTCGCCGTCGCCGCCTTCTATATCGCCGTGAAATGCGCGTTTAAAGCCGAACTGCTCGGGATTTACGCGGTATTCTAAAATTTTGCCATCCTTGACCTCGTGGATTAGCGTTTCGTCGCACAGACTGATCTCGTCCATGCCGTCCATGCCGTGCACCACCAGAGCGTGCTTGCGCCCCAAAATCATCAGCGTTTCGGCGATGAGCCCGTTTACTTCCTCTAGATAATTGCCCACGATCTGATTGCTTAGGCTTAAATTCGGGTTTAGCAGCGGCCCCATTATATTAAAGACGGTGCCGATTTTTAGGCGGTTGCGAACCTCTTTGACCTCGGCAGTGATTTTGTGAAAAAACGGCGCGTGAAAAAACGCCAGCCCGGTGCGATCTAGCAGCGCTCTAATCTGCGCCAGATCGCTAAGTAGCGGCACGCCCAAAGCATCGAGCGCATCGGAGCTGCCCGATCTGCTGGTGATCGCGCGGTTGCCGTGCTTGGCGACGCGCACGCCGAAGCTTGCCGCGATAAACGCCACGGTCGTGGAGATATTGATCGTCTTTAGCCTATCGCCGCCCGTACCTACGATGTCAAACATCGGGCTCGGATCGTCGTAGGTGATCGAGTATTTTAATATACTGCGCACGAGCGCCGTAAGGCTGCTTGGGTAGAGCGATTTTTCGCTGATCAGCACGAGCAGCCCCGCAAGCTGCACGATGTCGTAATCCTGCTCGTAAAGCGCCTTGCAAATGACCGCATAATCGTCGCTATCTAGAGGGAAGCCCTTTTGTAGCTTCAACATAAACGGGGCGAAATTTACCACGAGTTTCTCCTTTAAAATTATCTTTTTGCCGTAATTGATGAAATTTTCGATGATCTTTTTGCCGTATTGGGTAAAAAAGCTCTCGGGATGAAATTGTATGCCGAAAACCGGCTTACTTCGGTGCTTCATCGCCATTATAACGCCGTCATTTTCGCTCTTTGCTAAAATTTCAAACTCGCGCGGCAGCGTAGCTTCGTCCACATAAAGCGAGTGGTAGCGCATCACTTCAAATTTATGCGGCAGCCCGCTAAAAAGCACGCCGTCATTGAAAATTTCGATCGACGAGCTCTTGCCGTGTAGCGGCACCTCCAGCTGCTTTATCTCCGCGCCTGCCGCATATCCGATCGCCTGATGCCCAAGGCACACGCCCAAAATCGGCACGTCCAAATCCGCGCGCAAAATATCCAGGCAAACGCCGCTATCTTTTGGGTGATTTGGCCCGGGGCTTAGGATTATGTGCGACGGGGCAAGCTCGCGCACCTGCTGCAGCGTTATCTCATCGTTGCGGAAGTAGCGCACCTCCTCGTCGCTTAGCTCCAAAATGTATTGATAAATATTAAAAACGAAGCTGTCGTAATTATCTATCATTAAAATCAAAATTTTATCCTTTTTTAGGGCGTTTGCGCCTCTTTAAAATTCTAAATAGTTTAAATTTAACCGCTTTGCGGCGCCGAATGAAGCTAGCCGTAAATTTTAACGCTCTCGCAGCAAACACGCTTTAAATTTAGCCGAATCAAACTCGCGTCGAAAAGCGGCGCGTCTGGCTAGCTAAATTTAAAGCGTCTAAACTTCCTCGCATAGCTCCTCGATCGCCTTGAGCGGGCTTTTGCGCTTTTTGCAGATCTCCGCGTATTCGCTCTTTGGCGAGCTGTCGTAAACGATACCTGCGCCCGCTCCAATAAATACGAGATTGTTTAGCCCTTCGCAGCCGAAATTCTCCGCGCTAAATTTAGCGGCCTCAAACCGCATCGCGCGGCTAAAGCTCGGCTTGCTCTCTAAATTTAACGCCCCGCCGCCTGCGCGAGCTTTTAAATTTAATGTCGCCTCGCACCCGCCTGCGCGAGCCGGTAAATTTTGCGCCTCGCCGCCGCCCTTTTGCACTGCGAAATCGCAAAGCTCCGCCATCTCGGACTTCCCCTCGCCGCAAGCAGAGTTTAAATTTAAGTTGGAATTTCGCTTAGAGTTCTCGTCCGAGCAGGAATTTTGCGCGTCGCGATTTACGAAGATTGCCGAGCGTATCAAGATCGCCTGCATAACGTCGCCGCTAAAGCGCCAAAATCCGATTCCGCCGCCGTATATGCCGCGCTCGTAGCGCTCCAGCTCGTTTATGATCTGCATCGCGCGGATCTTCGGGCTGCCGCTTAGCGTGCCCGCAGGAAAGATCGTGCTAAGCACCTCAAACGCGCTTACCCCGCGCGGCTTGCTGCCGTAGACCTCGCTTACGATGTGCATCACGCTTTCGTAGCGCACGACGCGCATCGCGTTTTGCACCCGCACCGAGGCGGGTGCGGCGAATTTGCCGATGTCGTTGCGAGCTAGATCAATGAGCATCCGATGCTCCGCAAGCTCCTTTTCGTCGCTTAAAAGCTCACGCTCGAGCGCCGCGTCGGCCTCGGCATTCGTGCCTCTGCTGCGGGTGCCCGCAATGGGAGCTACGAAAATTTCGTCCTTTTTGATCTCCATGATCAGCTCGGGGCTGGAGCCCGCGACGCAGCCGTACGGCGTCGGGAAGTGAAACATATATGGACTTGGATTGTTCTTTTTGAGTCGCTCGTAAAACTCCAGGCTGCCCAGATTCGTGCCGACTTCTAAAATTTCGCCCAGCACGACCTGAAACACGTCGCCGCTTTTTATCTTTTCTTTTGCGGCCTCGACCATCGCGCTAAAATGCGACTCCTCTGCACCCAGATCGGTTAAAATTTTAAATTTAAGCTCTTTTTTCTGCGGCGCGGGTTTCGCTGCGCTTTGCGATTTTGAGCCTCTTTTTATCGCAGCATCCGTTCTTGCGGCACTCTGCGGCGCACCTTCCGCTTCGGCGGAGCTTTGCTGCGAAGCCTGCGGGCTAAGCCCGCGCAGGCTTTCGTAAATTTGGGCATCTTTGCCGTAAAAATCGTAAATTTTGCTGATTTTATCGTAGTGCAGGTAGTTTGCGGCATCGGCATAAAAAAACGGCGGGAAGTCATACAGCGCCTGCTTCGGCGCGCCGATATTTTCAAACGCGCGCACGATGTCGTAGCCCAAAACGCCGAAAAGCCCGGCAAAGTTTGCGTTTTTAAACTCGCTTGCGCCTTCTTTTGCGCTTTTTACCTCATCAAATTTAAGCCTCAAAGCCTCAAAACTCATCTTAAATCCATCGAAATAATCGCAATCTATGCCGATTATGACCTGCCTGTCGTCCTCTGCGAGGTAGCTTTGCGGATGCGTCTTTAAAATTTCGCGGTAGTAAAACAGCGGCTCTTCTAAAAGCATTTTCGTCCTTGGAATTTTTAGCGCCATTATACGCTGCTTAGCTTAAATTTGAGCGGGCGGTGCGAGCTTAAGCGGGCTTGAATACAAGCAAAATTTTAGTAAAATGAGCGAAATTTTAAGGAGAGCGTATGAAAATTTTATTTTCCCCAAGCGAGATGAAAAGCGAGCTGGGCGGCGACACGCGCATTTGCGAGCGAAATTTCATCTTTGCAGATCTTTACGAAAAGCGCCTGCAGATGCTGCGCGCTTACGCGGATTTTGTGGATAAAGCAAACGAGGCGGAGCTTTGCAAGCTTTTCGGGCTGAAAAAATGGGATGCGGCCCTGCGCGAAAATATCTTTGAAAAAGGCTGCGCGAAGGCGCTTTTGCGCTACACGGGCACCGCGTATCGCACTTTAGGCTACGCGTCGCTAAGTGCTGCGGCACAGGAGTTTGCGGAGCGAAATACGATAATTTTTTCAAACCTTTTCGGGCCCGTGCTGGGCGGCGACGCGCTGCCGAACTACAAGCTCAAGCAGGGCGAAAAATTAGACGGCATAGACGCGGCGAAATTTTATCGCGACAGCTTCTCCGCCGCGCTGGATCGCTATCTGGCAGATGAGTACGTCGTGGATCTGCGCGCGGGATTTTACGAAAAATTTTATGAGATGAAGCGCGAATATTTGAGTTTTAGTTTCATCAAAGGCGGCAAGGTGCTGAGCCACTACGCCAAAGCCTGGCGCGGCAAGGTGCTACGCGAAATAGCTATTGCCCGTGCCTGCAGCGAGGCGGAGGTGCTCGCGCTACGCTTGGGTGGCGCTTCCGTGCTCGAGATCAAACAGATCG
>NZ_CALKTS010000014.1 GCF_937997595.1 uncultured Campylobacter sp.
TCCAAAGCCGCCGCGAACGAAAAAATTTTAAGCGGCAAATTTAAAGGCGGCGCGCTAAAAATAGCCCGCGTCAAAGCGTAAAGCAAGATAACCGCCAAAATGTCACCCGCGTAGTGGCGCACAAAACCGCCCTTTACGCAGATCGCAATGTAAATTTCGACCGCCAAAATCAAAACCGCCGCGGCTAAAAACGCTAGCCTCATCCTCGCGCTTTGTCTTTTTATTAAAACCACTTTTTGTTCGCTTAAATTTAACTCTCGCAACGCTTTCCTTTTAAATTTAGCCTTCAAATTTGGCTCTCGCGCTCAAATTTAGCCGTTAAATTTGCCTCGCAGGCGTAAATTCAGAGATGATTTATCAGGCTCGCGTTATACGCAGCGCCGAAGCCGTTGTCGATATTTACGACGCTCACGCCGTTTGCGCAGCTGTTTAGCATCGCTAGTAGCGCCGCTAGCCCGCCGAAACTCGCGCCGTATCCCACGCTGGTGGGCACCGCGATCACGGGTGCACTAACAAGGCCAGCCAGCACGCTAGCTAGCGCGCCCTCCATGCCCGCCACCGCGATCACGACCTTTGCGCCGCGTATTTGCTCTAAATTTGCGATCAGCCTGTGCAGTCCCGCCACGCCCGCGTCGCTAAATTTGCGCACGTCGTTGCCTAAAAATCGCGCCGTTTCGTACGCCTCCTCCACTACCGCGCCGTCTGCGGTGCCGGCAGATACTATCGCGATGTAGCTTTGCGTGAGCGCGGGCTCTTTAAATTTGACGCTGATGACGCGGCCGCGAGCGTTAAACTCCGCCTGCGGCAGCGCCTCGCGCACTAGCCCAAAAACCCGCTCGTTTGTGCGCGTGATCAGGATGTTTTGCCTCCTCGCGCCGATCGCACCAGCGATACGTAAAATTTCATCATCCGTCTTGCCCTCGCCGTAGATCACTTCGCCCGCGCCGTTTCGCAGGGCGCGCTGGGTGTCGATTTTGGCGCAGCCCACGTCTTCGTAGGGGTAGTTTTTCAGGTATTTTAGCGCCTCTTGCTCGCTCACGCGGCCGCTTTTTATCCCAGCAAAAAGCTCTAAAATTTCATCCTCTCTCATGCAAAACATCCTCTCTAAGCCCCTTTAGATCGAGCGTCACGTCCGCAGCGCCTAGCGCTACGAGCTGCCTAATGACGCTTTTAAATTTAGCGTCGTTTAGGAAGCTTTGCATGCTGGAAAAGGGCATTTGCAGCTTTATATTTTTGCGGTCGCACCGCGCGCGGACGTTTGCGTAGCCGCTTGCGATGAGCAGATTTTCCGCCGCTTCGATCAAATTTAGCTCGTGCGGGGTGATCTCACGCCCGTGCGGCAGGCGCGTTAGCAAGCACGCATAGCCGGGTTTTTCGGCTGTGGGCAAGCCTAGCTCGCGCGAGAGCTCGCGAATTTCGGATTTGGTTAAATTTATCAGCGGCGAGAGCACGCCCAGCTCCTCTTTTGCTTTGAGCCCGGGGCGATATTCGCCCAGATCGTCTCGGTTCGTGCCGTCTGCGACGCGGCTAAAGCCAAGCTCACGGGCGCGCTCGATCAGTCGCGAAAACACCGCCTTTTTGCACAGATAGCAGCGGTTTTCGGGATTGTCTTTGATCTCCTCCGCGACGCCGAGCTCTAAAATTTCGTGCCTGATGCTGTAGATGCGGGCAAATTCTACGGCTTCTGCGATCTCGCGCGAGGACATGTAGGGCGATCTGATCGTTATGCCGATCGCGCGCTCACCCAGCGCGTCGTGTGCCGCACGCAGCAGCAGCGAGCTGTCCGCGCCGCCGCTAAATGCGACTGCGAGTTCGCCCAGTCCGCGCAGATCAGCCTTTAGTTTTTCTAGTTTCGTCATAGATTTTCAGCGCCTCTTTTCGCACCCGCTCGATCGTCGTGCCGTGCGCGAGCGCCGCGGCCTTGCAGTCGTCAAATTCGGGCTTTATTTTTTGCACTTGCCCGTTGCCAGAAATCTTAAGCCCTATCTCGCCAAATTTCGTCTGCACCCGCACAAACTCGCGCTTTAGCTCGGTTTTAGCAACCTCTATCTCGCGAACGCCGATCGCCGTCGTGTGCGTAAAAATTAGATCCTTTAAATTTTGCGCGTCCTGCTTGCGGCACAGCGCGTTTAGCTCAAAGCCCGCGCGCCCCTTTTTCATAAAAATAGAGCGGCCAAATACGTCCAGCGCGCCGTTCTCGCGTAAAATTTCGCACGCAAGCGCGAAGCTCTCGGCGTCCATATCGTCGATGTTCGTGGAGATTAAAATTTGCTTGCAAACCTCGCCGTAGCCTGAGTGCGCGTCTAAATTTCGCTCGTATAAATCCTCGTCCGTCTCGCAGATCATCGCGCGAAGCACGTTTGTAAAGCCCGCTGCGTCCTTGCCGCCCGCGCCGTAGCCGATCTTTTCTATCCTAAAGCTCGCGCCGTCCGTAAACTCGTCCGCACAGGCCTTTAAAATCGCCGCACCCGTGGGCGTTGTCATCTCGAAATTTGCGCGTCCGAGACTTACGGGCACGCCTTTTAAAATTTCGCAAACGGCGGGTACAGGTACGCTAAGCGTGCCGTGGTCGCAGATCGCTACGCCACCGCCAAGCTCAATTTTGGAGCTAACAACTCGAGAAATTCCAAATTTTTCAAATAGATATTCAAAGCAGATCGCCGCGCCAGCGACGTCCGCGATGCTATCGACCGCGCCAACCTCGTGAAAATGCACCAGCTCTACGTCCGTGCCATGGACTTTGGCCTCGGCCTGCGCAATCGTGTGAAATATCGCGCCCGCTCTTTGTTTGTAACTCTGGCTTAAATTTGAACTCTCTAAAATTTGCCTGATACCCGCGTAGCTTCTGGCGTGAGACTGCGATTTTAACGGCACGACGTCGATTTTTGTCGCGGCGATGCCGTTTTTTAGCACGTTTTTGCGCTCCAGCTTAAATTCGCCGGCTACATTTAACTTCTCAAGCTCGGCGCAAAGATAGCCAAAATCCACGCCAAGCTCCACCAGCGCGGCCAAGTTCATATCGCCGCTGATGCCAGCGCTCGCATCGTAATATAAAATTTTAGCCAAGCCTAGGCCTTAGGCACCGTCATCGAGCC
>NZ_CALKTS010000015.1 GCF_937997595.1 uncultured Campylobacter sp.
ACGTAAAAGACGCCCTCGCCTTCCTGCGAGACGAGCTTAGGCGCGAGTATCGTTTAGGCGAGGATGAGCTTAGGCTGCTTGACGTGCCCGTTTGCGATCTGCCGTTTGGGCTTCCGCAATGCACGTTATACGAACAGCACGGATATAAATGGGTGAGATAGCTTAGAATTTACTTTGTTGTAAAATTTTAAATTTATTTTATGCTAAAACCTAAGATATAAAAATATACTTAAATTTTCTAATAAATATTGTGTTATCTACGGCTCCAATAAAGATATCAAGGATATTAAAATAAAAACGATTAATTTATAGGCAAATATGCTATAATCAATATATTAATTTATAAGGAAAAAATATGAGTCAGAGTACAAGAAAAGTCGGATTTTATTCTATATATTTTCAAAATAATGGTGCAACAGTGGCCTTTAACGAAAGTCAATTTGAAAATTTTCTAAATAATTTGATGTCGATTGCAAATATAGACAGGAAGATTTCTATAGATGACAATAAATTTTATTTTCTGGATAATTGTAATATATCTACAGAGAGTGGAATAAAGTTTTTTAAGTGTGTGTTTAAATCTGCAAAAATACACCATAGGCCAACGTTAATAAATGAAAGCGATTTAATTGAGAGGGATAATCCTAAAGAGTATACGGAAGGCGAATGCGAGAAGACGCATGTAATTTTCAAGGTTTCAAATAATAATATAATAGCGGTTGCAGAAGAAAGAAGATTGGGCGTTTCTTTTTATAGAATGTTTAATTATTTACAAATAATGCTCGATAGACTGGCTTTGGAATATGACGGAACCATGAATTATAAAATAATTATGCAAGATAATTTTATGGACGAATTAAACAACTTGTTAAAAGTAAATAAAATTACTTTATACAAAAATATTGAATATAATGGTACTGAATTTTTCGACTTTACAGCTAATGATATTGAAAATTTAGACAAAGAAACAATAGAATTTAGAGCGAAACGTAGAAGAAGTATAAAGAGTGTAGCGCAAAGAATATTCAATAACAATATAATAGGTATTAATCAAACCATAAGAAATATTAAAATAGATGGTTACGATGAAAATGGTAGGCGGGCAATAGATTTTTCTAATTTTAAAAAAACTGCTTCATTTGATACTGAAATAAACAGTGAAACAGGAGTTGTGAATAGTGAACATATTTTTTCTAGGTTACAAGAGCAAATTATAAATATGTAGTTTTATGTCATGTATAGAGAATTTTTTATAGTAATTATAGAGTATTTTAGTAATTTAAAATCAGGCATAAGGATCTATGAGATTTATATTCCCCTATTGATATCGGTCTTATTGCTTCTTTCTGGTGAAGAATGCAAGCTAGATAAATTTCTAAGCTCATCTATTACACTTATATCTGTTTTGGTTGGATTTACGATAGCTGCAATCTCAATATTACTAACTTCAAATTTAAAAAGTATAGAAAAAAGTAGAAAAACTAGTATAGATAAAGTTGATTTTTTAAAAAGACCAATGACACTATTTAAGCTGATATTATCAAATTTATTTTACTGTATTTTAATTGGTTTTTTTATTTTAATCTTTGGCGCAATATGCGTGGCTTTTAATATAGAGAATACAGTTGCTTTTATAATTGATTTATTTTTTACAATCCATATTTTACTTGTTATTATTAGAAATTTAGTCAACTTATTTTTAATTGCATATAAAGACCTTTAGTTTTTGTAAAATACCAAAAATAAATTTCACGACAAAATTTCACGGCGCCTTTAAGCCTTGTGATTTACAGCTTCCTAAGTTTTGCGATCTCATCGCGCAGCGCAGCGGCCTTTTCAAACTCCAGCGCGGCCGCGGCGTCGAGCATCTGCTTGCGAAGCTCCTTTACGATCTTGGCGCGCTCGGCAGCGGGCATCTTCTCTAAATTGGCACCCTTTCTTAAAATTTCGGTGCCGTCCTCGATCTTTAGGCTCTCTTCGATATTTCTGCTCGCAGAATGTGGGGTTATGCCGTGAGCGCGGTTGTATTCATCTTGAAATTTACGGCGTTTTTGGGTGATGTCGATCGCCTCTTGCATCGAGGCGGTGATCTTTTTGCAAAACATCACGACCTGTCCGTTCACGTTTCGCGCGGCCCGCCCCATCGTCTGAATGAGGCTCGTGCGCGAGCGCAAAAAGCCCTCCTTATCGGCATCCATGATCGCGATAAGGCTTACTTCGGGCAGATCGAGCCCCTCGCGGAGCAAATTTATACCGATTAGCATATCGTATTCGCCGCTGCGTAGGCCGCGGATGAGCTCGTTGCGCTCAATCGCATCGATGTCCGAGTGCATATATTTGACCTTAAGCCCAAGCTCTAGATAGTATTTGCTCAGCTCCTCCGCCATCTTTTTGGTTAGCACGGTCACTAAGATCCGCTCGCCGCGCGCGATGACCTCCTTTGCCATATCGTGTAAAATTTCGACCTGGTTGTCGCTGTCTTTTAAGATAATCTGCGGATCGAGTAGTCCCGTCGGGCGCAATATCTGCTCATATACGGCTCCGCGGCTAAGCTGTAGCTCGTAATCATTAGGTGTTGCGGAGACGAATAGGAATTTAGCTTTTTTATTGATAAACTCATCAAACATTAGCGGGCGGTTATCAAGTGCTGATGGCAGGCGAAAGCCGTATTCTACGAGCGTTTCTTTGCGGCTGCGATCTCCTGCGAACATCCCGCGAAACTGCGGCAAGCTCACGTGGCTTTCATCGACGATGACGAGATAGTCCTTGCCCTTGCTCTCGTAGTAATCAAAGAGCGAATAGGGCGTCTCGCCCGGCTTTTGACCGGTCAGATAGCGCGCGTAGTTTTCGATCCCCTTGCACATCCCCGTAGCGCCCAGCATCTCAAGATCAAACTCCACTCGCCCTTTCAGCCGCTGCGCCTCTACGAGCTTGCCCGCATCCTCGAAAAATTTCAGCCTCTGCTCAAGCTCATCCTCGATCCCTTTGATCGTCGATTTTAGGCGCTGCTCGCCCACGATGAACTGGCTCGTCGGGTAGAGAATAAATTTTTTGACGCTCTGCGTCTTTTTGTTTTCGAGCACGTCTAGATGATACATCGCCTCTATCTCGTCGCCGAAAAACTCGATCCTAAACGCCTCGTCGTTAAAATACGCGGGGTAGATGTCGATCACGTCGCCGTTTACGCGAAAATTCCCGCGATCAAAAAAATCGTCGTTGCGTTTGTAGCCCATATCGACGAGCTTGCGAAGCAAAAATTTAGTGCTAAATTTTGATCCGATCTCAAAAAACAGCACCATGCCTTTGTATTCGGCGGGATCGCCCAGGCCGTAGTTTGCCGAAACCGACGCCACGGTGATGACGTCGTCGAAGCTTAGCAAGCTCGCCGTGGCGCTTAGTCGCAAGCGCTCGAGCTCTTGGTTTACGTCGCTGTCCTTTTCGATGAAAAGATCCTGCCTTGGGATGTAGGCCTCGGGCTGATAATAATCGTAGTAGCTGATGAAATACTCGACGTGATTTTGCGGGAAAAAGCCCTTAAATTCGCTATAAAGCTGCGCCGCGAGAGATTTATTATGCGTCATTACGAGCGCTGGAATTCCGAGGCGCTTGATGATATTTGCCATGGTAAATGTTTTACCCGAGCCGGTAACGCCGAGAAGAGTTTGGTATTTGTTGCCGCTTTGAAAGCCCGTGACGATGCCTTCGATCGCTTTTTCTTGATCCTCGCTTGGAGAGAATTTGCTCTCGATTTTAAAATTTTGCAAAATTTTTCCTTTTTTAAAGCCAAAATTGGGTAATATTTTCATTTAAATTATATCAGAAAAGGCGAAATAATGGAATCAATCTTTGACGAAGAGAAAAAGGTCGAGGGCTTAAGCAATAAAGTAGCTGAGCTGATTAGACGATACACCGAGGCTAGGGACGAAAACGAAAAGCTACGCACTGAGCTAGCGACGGTCAAGGCGCAAAACGAGGCTTTGGGAATGCAGCTTGGCACGCTTGAAAACGATCTGGCGTATCGCAAGATGAGTGATGAGGATCTAAGCAAGCAGATCGACGATATTTTGGCAGGCGATAATTTAGGCGAGAAATGAAAGAAATTTCGGTTCAGCTGACGAGTAAGTCTTTGACGAAAAAATACGCGATAAGCCTGGATGATGACTTTGCGAAGGTCTTCGGTAGGGATTGGCGGATTTTAACTCGTGGCAGCGATCATCTGGATGCGGGCGAACTACTTGAAGCCTATATCCAAAAAAGCTATGAAAATTTTATGCTGAACAAAAAAATAGATGCCTTGGTAAAGGACATCGACGAAGGAGTAAAATGATGAAAATGAGAAAAGGTGCGGCAGTAGGCGGCGGTGTAAGCGGGATAATATTTTTAGCTATTATAATCTTCGTGATAGTAAAGATCGTGATGCCGAAACTTACCGGTGCTAAGGATGAGGTTTTAGTAAAAGCCTACGCAGTCGAGCTTGAAGGCGTATTTAAGGATATACAAAGAGATTACCTCAATCAAGGTGGATTTAGAATGCTTAAAAGTATGACGGGCTCCAGGCAGTTTAGTGATAGCGATCTAGAAAAAACCGTCACTTTAAATCAATCCTTTGATTACGGAGTAGGACCGAAGTTAAAAAACGATATGATCTTTTGTGCGACGATCACCTTGCGTCAAGATAGTGATGGCTATTTCTTCACAACCGAAAACATCAACCGCAACAGGGAGCGCTGCGAAGCATTTCATAAAGATACGACTTATATGAAGCTAAACGGCTTTAGGATAGGCAAATAATTTTTAAAATTTAATCGCGCGACTGCTATGGATTCGTAAAGCATCCGTGCAGCATGAGCGCGATAGTGCTAGTGAAGTGCGTAGCCGTGTGTCGGCTCGCACCTCGTGCCAAAAACATGCTAAGATCTCAAGAATTCATCTTGATAGGCATTTTTTAAATTTAGCTTTAAAATCGGCATTTTTGCATTTATATTGACAGCTTATCGGCTAAAATTTTAATCATATTTTAGTTTATAATTCATAGCGGTCATGATTTATGCCATTGCGGTTAAATTTATGAGATGGGTGCTTTGAAGCTATGCCCCTCGCATTGCGCGGCGATGTGAGCTGTGGCTGGATCTGCGAAAAGCGCCTTATAAAACAAGCGTATTAAGGCAAAATATCAAGATCATCTTAAATTTATGAAATTTGTACCCCGAAAACGCGCGGAATTTTATCGGCGCGGGCTTGGGCGTGAGTTTTAAAATTTTCATATAATTTTTATCAGAGATTCTCAATTGCCGATTTAATCCAACTGCGTAAATAATCTAGCTGCTGCGGCGTATGGAACCAATGCTCGCCGTTTTTCATAACGCTTAAGTCGCAGTCGAACTTCTGCGCGAAATTTCTAACGATACAAAGAGGCGTCATATCGTCGTTTTCTGCATATAGAATTCTACTGGGCGTTTCCCACTTAGTGATCGGATTGTTCAAAACAAAACTCCAATATTCCCAAAAAAGCGGTTGCCCGGCAGGGGTCAAAATCATCCGCTCTTGCTTCAATCGCTCCTCGCTAACGCCAGCCTTACGCATAATATTTGAAATAACGTATTTCATATCAAGTATCGGCGAGACGAAGAGGCAGTCGCTAAGCTTTTCGTCGCGGAAGCTTTGCAGGCCGAGCCATGCCCCTAGGCTAACGGCAAATAGCGCGACCTCGCCCCAGCGCTTCTTTGCATACGATAAAATTTCGTGAAATTCCAAAATAGCGCGCCGCGGATCATAAAAAATAGACTCGCAAGAGACGGGCTCGTGCCGCCTCTGTCCGTGTCCGGGCAAGTCAAAGCTAATTACCTGCCAGCCTTGCTCACAAACGATGGAAGCCAAAAGCTCCGCATCCTCCTTGCTTTCGCCTTGCCCGTGAGCGTAGATATAACCTTTTTCGAACGGCTCCCCCAAATGGCGGCGGGAACGCCACGTATCTCAATTGCGCTCTTTTGCATTTTTCGTTCCTTTAAATTTTTTGCGTCGATACCCGCATTTTGCGGCAATGCTACAAGCAAAACCATAAATATTGCTGAAAATTTAATAGCACGCCCTGCTAGACTGCCTGCGATTAGCGATAAATTTTAAAATTTTACGCGCGAGCTGCGCCTGCCGCTTTGTTTTAGAATTCTATATCGTAGAAATTTTGCGCCGTCAGACTGTAAAAATTCTTGCTACGAAATTCTGTATCGCAACTGCGCGTGCCCTAAAATTTGCGTCTTAAAATTTTTACGCCGTAGAATTCTGCAAGCTACGAAATTTAAAATTTAAGCTCATGCAAATTTTATCGCGACTCGTGCAAAATTTTAAAATTTTACGTCCGCTTTATTTGCAGGCTGCGCGAATAAATACCGCTAAATTTTAATTTCAAGCAGGCTCGTGCCTCAGAAGTTAAAATTTGCGCTAATTCATAAGCCGCGCTCAAGATGCGGTTTTTAAAATTTCGGTGCTTGATAGCGCCCGCAATCGCGCTGTGTTTGCCATGAGCACATCCAAAAAGCTTAAAAAATCAATCCCGCGGCGCCGAGCTTGACTCCTAAAGAGATAATTATCAAAACCCCAAGCCCCGCAAAAAAGCCCGCCAGCACGTCATCTAGCATCACGCCGAGGCCGCCCGGCACGTCGCGATCCACGCGCCCGATGATTGAGGGTTTGCGGATGTCGAAAGCCCTGAAAAACAGCAGCGCTAAAATCATCGCGACGATTGAGATTTTGCTACTCTCAAAGCCCGCGATCAGCTCCCGCAGCGGCAGCGAAAAGATCTCGCCCGCGGGCGCGGCGACGCACATCGCGATCCACACCCCCACGACTTCGTCGATGACGATCTCGCTGCCATCGTGCGAGCGGGTCCGCTTCTCGTAATCGCCTACGATCTTAAGCGAGACGAAAAAGACGAGGCCGGCGCACAAAAACAGCGTCACCTCTCCCGCGAGCATTAAGACCACTAGCCCCACTATCCAGCCTGCGATGCTGCCCCAGGTGCCGGGCGCGGGCTTTAGTAACCCTGCGCCGAAAAATGTAACGAAAATTTTATCCATAATTGTCCTTTTAAATTTTGCTTTTTAAAATTTTACCGCTTATTTTAATTAGGGCATCTGCTCGCGTGCGAAAATTTTAAATTTCGTTCGTGCATGTAGAATTAATTTGCCCGCCTACACGAAATCAGTTCTACTCGCTCGCCACAAAAATTTTGCTCACTAACGTAAGAATTTTAAAATTCTACTCATTTGCGTAAAAATTTTAAAATTTTGCTCGCCTGCGCGGAGTTTTCAAACCCGTCCGCAAACGCACGGCATTTTGCGCGAGTGGCAGTCGTTGTGTCTCGCCCAAATTTATGCACTGCGACTTACTGCGAGCATCTTGCTAAATTTAAACTCGCTTACCGAAAGCTTAAAATTTAGATTTGCCGTGCTGCCTTACATATACATCGCGCCTTAAAATTTTAAATCCGCTTCGTCGCAAAATTTTACTGCGCCGTTATAAATTTGCTACGCCGCCGCGCCTTTAAGATTTAAAACCTCTTTTAGCGCACCGTTTGTTTTAAAAATTTAGCTTCATTGCGCCACAAAATTTTACGCCAAATTCTGCCCGCCGCTCTTTATGCTATAAAATTCCGCGCAATCCTTTTTTTCTGCGCTATGAAATTTTACTTTACGTCTAGCCGCCGTAAATTCTAACACCACGAAATTTTACCTTTCGCCTAGATGCCGCAAATTTCACGTCATTTTTGCGTTGCGCCCTCGAGAGCTACGTCTTTAGCGCGCTGGTTTGGTACAGCTGCATAAGCTGCTCGTAAAACTCGCTCTCGCCGTGGCTCTGCAAGATCCCGCTGTTTGGAAAAAGCTCGTCGTAGAGCTTTTGCAGATCTGAAAACCGCGCGGGAAAGAGCTCGCTTAAAATCATCGCCGAGATCTCTTTACGCATAAAAATCGCGGGTGGCAAAATCCCCGCGCGCAGCAGTGCTTTTAGATTTTGCGTGCGGTAATGCACGTGATGATGAGCGCCGTGAGGGCAGTTTTTGGTGCTTACTAGCACCTTACACTTCTCGCAATAGACGTATTCGGGCATCAGCAAAATCTCGATTTCGCCGCGCTTTTGATACTCGTCCAGCACCGAATGCACGCCGCCACCTTCGAAAAATAGCTCCATATTTGCGTGATTTTGCCCAAAAATTATTTTGTTTATACCTAAATTTTTTGCGATTGCGCACTGCAGTGCGGGCTTGTCGTCAAAAATCGCAAGCGAGCCCAGATCGATCATCATGGCGCGTTGCGCAACCAAAAAATTTTGCAGTAAATACCTTAGCGTTTTTTTGCGTAGCTCGTAGGGCAGGGCATCCGCGCTGCTCGTGCCAGTTAAAAAAATCACCACGAAATCCGCCTTGTCGATCATATGCCTAATCAGCCGCTCATGCACGCGGTGGATCGGATCGGCGCAGGTAAAAAACGCTGAAATTTTAGGCGCGGCAAGCGAGCTTGCGACTTTTTTTATGCGCGCGATTTGCTCTGCAAGACCATTTTTTAGCAGTGTGATGCGCCCCTGCACCGCAGTTTGCTCTGCGTATGCGTTTTGAAACACCGAGTCTGCGACCTCGCTTGCGCTTGGGGCATAAACGTCGCTAACGTCTATGCGCGCGACAAGCTCACAATAGGCGGGATTTGCAGCGGAATTTTTGATGAAATTTTCGGTGGAATTTGAGATAAAATTTCCCGCCGAATTTGCTACGGATTTTGCATCTGCGCTGCAAACGCGATTGAGTGCGGAATTTTCGGCAAAGCTCTGCGCGGAATTTACCGCAGAATTTGCACTGGAGCTTTTCGCCAAATCCAAAGCGGCGTTTTTCGCAGATTTTGTATCTGCGCTACAAGTAAAAGTTTGATCATGGCACGCAGCAAGACTTTCTATATGGTCTAAGTCCTTGCTTGTGGCCTTTATAGTGCTTTGCGCACTTGCATTGCGCGCTAAATCTGCGCCGCTTTTCGCAAAACTCTGCTCGTTTTGCGCCGCGGCAGAAACTCCATCCTGCAAGTTGAGCGATCCTTTAGCTAGCAAATACGCGCCACTTTCGCCGCTAAGCGAATTTTTGGCGCGTTCAGCTATGCCGTCCTTGCTAAGATAAAGCTCCAAAATATCGCCCTTTTTTGCGTCCGCGCAGGAAAAAACGAAATTTATGCCGCAGATGCTAAGCTTGCTTGGGCGCAGTAGCTCGCAGTTCTTGCCGAAAGCGCCGTTTGCGAGCAGGCTCAAGACGTTTAGGTCGGAGCGCGAGATCACTATCTTGCGGATTTGCGTTGCGCCATTATTTGTGCCTTTGCTCTCGCTTCCGGCTTGCTCTGCTTTTAAATTTCTTGCCGCGTCCTTAGCTCGCGCCTCGTCTTTTCTGGCATTACTAGCTTTTGACATTTTTAAATTCCGCATTGTTTTTAAATCACGCTTTGCTTTTGAGTTCTGTGATGCTTTTAAATTTTGCTTCGCTTCTAAATTCTGCGCCGCGTCACTCGAAGCTTTTGCGATGTTTAGAGGTTTTGTGCCGCTTGAAATCCCTTCGCTTTCAAGCGGTTTTATTTCGTTTAAATTGCCGGTATCGCGTGAAATTTCTGTCCCGTCTGCGATCCATGCCGAGCGCGCGCGGCTATTTTTTTCTTGCGATGCCATATTTTTTCCTTTTCTCCCAAAGCGATTTTCGAGAAATCCCAAGTGCCGCCGCCAGATCGGAGTCGAAATACTCGTCTTGGTGCGCTACGATCGTGAGCTTTACGTATTCTTCGATGCTTAAAATTTCACTGCGTTCTTTGCTGCTGCCAAGCGTAATTTCGTCGTTAAAGCCCTTTTGCGCGCCGATAGATCCGGCGATTACGCGCATGGATTTGGTTTTGCTTAGAAATTTTTCCTTCTGTGCGCCGCTTAGGCTATCAAAATCTGGTGCGTAAAAAATCTCCGCGCCGCGTTCTAGCAGTTCAGGGCTTTGCGCGGATAGAATTTTAAGGCGCGATTTTAGCGCAAGCGCGATCTTAAATACCGCCGCAGCTCGCGCTGCCGCATCGCCGCGCAAAAGAAGCGGAAATTTTATCTGCGCTAAACGCGCGGGCGGTATTTCGCACGAAAGAGAGATCTCTTTAAGCAACGCTTCGTAGGCTTCGTTTTGCGATTTTAGCGAGCGAAACTGCGCGTAATGCTCGATCTTTTTGATGAGCTCCTCTATCATAAATGGCTTTTGGATATAATCCGTCGCGCCCGCTTTTACGGGGTTTAGCACTGTTTCGCTATCGACGTAGGCGACCATCAAAATTATGATCGAGCGCCTAAATTTCTCGATCAGCGGATAAAAGCTCGCGCCGCTCCAGCTCGTAGAGAGCAGCACCGCCTCAAACTCCTCCGCAAGGCCCGCCGCGGCTGCTAAACTCGCCGCGTTAGTGCATTCATGCCCCAGCGCGCCAAGCTTGTTTGCGATACTTTGAGCAAGATAGCTTTCGCTCTCGATTATTAAAATTTTCATACGTCCTGCGCCTTTGCTGCGTGCTTTTGCCAGTCGTAAAATTTCAAGCTTACCGTAGCCTGCGCGGCGATACCCTCGCTTCTGCCCGTAAATCCCAGCCCTTCGGTCGTGGTCGCTTTGACATTGACGCGCGCGCAGTTTAAAATTTCGCTTAAAACCTCTTGCATCTGCGCTTTGTAAGCACCGATCTTCGGGCGTTGCGCGATGATCGTAATATCGGCGTTTACGAGCTCGTAGCCGTAGCCTCTGACGCGCCGCATTACCTTTCGTAACAGCTCCTTGCTGTCCGCGCCTTTAAATTTGGCGTCGCTATCGGGGAAAAGCTCGCCGATGTCGCGCAGCATCGCCGCGCCGCAAATAGCGTCGATTAGGGCATGGATCGCTACGTCGCCGTCGCTGTGCGCGATCAGCGCGAACTCGCACGGGATCTGCACGCCGCCGAGCACGATGCCCGCGCCTTTTTCAAGCGCATGCACGTCGTAACCCGTACCGCAGAAGATATCGCGCGAGCAGGGTTTTAAATTTAACGCCGCCAGATCGCTTACTCGCGTGATCTTAAGTGCGCCTGCTTCGCCTTTTATAAATTCCAATCGTCCGCTCGCGCTACCGACTGCCGCGCTATCGTCGGTAAAAATTTCGCTTCCCTCAAGCGCCTTTTTAAGCAGCGCCGTGCGCGAAAGCTGCGGCGTTTGGATGAGGCGTAGCTCCTCTCGCTCCACAATGCGCTCGCCGAGGTAGGTCGTGTCGTTTACGCCAAGATATGGGCTGATACAGTCCGCGCCTCCTAAATTTCGTATCAGCGAAGAGATTAGCCCTGGCGAAATTTGCGCGCGTGCTACGTCGCTTACGAGCACGAGCTCGCTATCTATGAGCTGCAGCGCGTTTTTTAGCGAGCTTTGGCGATTTGCGCCGCCGGGGGCGAAGTGAAATTTTAAATTTGAAGAGCCACATTCATCTGCGCTGCATCCGACTTGAGCTTTAAAATTTTCCGCGCTCCGCGGCTTGCTTGCGTCGTTTAGATCATCTGCGCCGCATTCGATCCCGCCCTGCTTTCTTTGAAATTTATACTCGCTCGTGCCGCACTCCGCGCTTTCGCCGCGCGCCGAGGCCAAGCTACACGCATAGAGGCGCTCGCAATAGCTCACGTCCTCCTCGTTTACGGCGATTACGATTTTTTTAAATGGGTGCGCCCGCGCAATGCTCTGCGCGACGTATTGCCAAAGCGGCAGCTCGCCCACGCGCAACCATTGCTTTTTGACGCTTAGCTCAAACCTGCTCGAATCGCCCGCGGCGAGCAAAATCAGCGATATATCTTTCAAATTTTATCCTTGAAATTTTGTTACGAAATTATACGTATTAAAAATGAAAGCAAAATTAATCGCGGCTTGCGCGCTGAAATATCTTAAGCTTAAGCGTAAATTTACACGGCGCGGCGGCGAAATTTCAGCTTACGTTACGAAAATAAACGGCAAAAGAAAAGTAAGGATTAATGAAATTTGTTATATTATACGCGCATTTTTAAGAAGCGAGGCGAAAATGACCGAAAGCTGCGTAACGCAGATCTATTTTGCAAAAAGAGGTGAAGTGACGCCGCAGATGAGAGAGGTTGCGCAAAGCGAGCGCATGGACGTGCGGGTTCTGTGTGATCTCATCGCGCAAGGAAGAGCGATCATCCCCGCAAACGTTAATCATAAAAGCTTAAAACCCATCGGCATAGGGCGCGCGCTGCGGTGCAAGATCAACGCAAACATCGGCTCCTCGGGCACGACGAGCGATATTGAGGGCGAGTTGGAAAAGCTTGAAGCGTGCTTAAAATACGGCGCCGATACGGTGATGGATCTAAGCACGGGCGGCGATTTGGACGAGATCCGCGCCGCGATAATCGAGCGCTCGCCCGTACCCATAGGCACGGTGCCGATCTATCAGATGATCCATGAGCTGGGCGATATTAAAAATTTAAAAACGAGCGCTATTCTTAGCACGATCGAGAAGCAGGCGCGGCAGGGAGTGGATTATTTCACGATCCACGCAGGCTTTAAGCTCGAGTTTATGCCGCTGCTGTCCCGTCGCAAGATGGGTATCGTAAGCAGAGGCGGCTCGCTGATAGCGTCGTGGATGATGAAATTTCACAAGCAAAACCCATTCTACGAAGCGTTTGATGAAATTTGCGACATCTGCGCCGCCTACGACGTATCGCTATCTCTGGGAGACGGTTTGCGCCCGGGCTGCTTATACGACGCGACCGATAAAGCGCAGCTTAGCGAGCTTGAAATTTTAGGCGAGCTAGCCCTGCGCGCGAATGAAAAAAACGTGCAGGTGATGATCGAGGGGCCGGGGCATATCCCATTTAACGAGATTGAGCTTAATATGCAGCTAGAGCGCAAGCTCTGCCGCGACGCGCCATTTTACGTGCTGGGGCCGCTTCCGACCGACATCGGTGCGGGCTACGATCACATCAGCTCGGCTATCGGTGGGACGATGGCTGCGTATTGCGGCGCCAGCATGCTCTGCTACGTAACGCCCAAGGAGCATCTGGGGCTTCCCAATGCACGCGACGTCAGAGAGGGCATCATCGCGCATAAGATCGCCGCTCACGCCGCGGACGTCGCGCTAGGCAAAGCGGGCGCGATAGAGCGCGATCACGAGATGAGCGATGCGAGGTATAATTTTGATTGGAACAGGCAGTTTGAGCTTAGCTTCGATCCAGATCATGCGCGCGAGCTGCATGATGAGAGCCTGGGCGATGAAATTTACAAGGGCGCGAAGTTTTGCTCGATGTGCGGGCCGAAATTTTGCGCATATAAAATCAGTAGAAATTTAACCGAAAATAAGGAGAAAGAATGAGTAAAGACGAAGTCTTAAATTTGCTTAAAAGCGTGATCTATCCGGGCTTTTCTAAAAGCATCGTGGATTTTGGATTTGTAAAAGATATCGAGATCGGCGATAGAATTTTCGTAGGGATCGAAATCCCCAGCGCCAAGCCTGAGATCGCAGCAGAGCTCAGATCAGCGGCGCAAAAGGCGCTAGGGGCGGATGCCGAAATTTTAATCAAACAGCCCAAGATCGCCGAGGAAAAGAGCAACTCTCGCAGCGGCAAAAATATCGCGCCGCAGATCAAGCATTTCGTGATGATCAGCAGCGGCAAGGGCGGCGTAGGCAAGAGCACGACGACGCTAAATTTAGCTATCAGCACGGCAAAGCTCGGCAAGAGAGTGGGGATTTTGGATGCCGATATTTATGGGCCGAATTTGCCGCGAATGCTAGGCGAGGATAAGACGCAAGCAAGCGTCGTGGGGCAGAAGCTAAAGCCGATCTTAAGCCACGGCGTGGAGATGATGAGCATGGGCGTGCTGATGGAAGAGGGCGCGAGCCTCATCTGGCGCGGCTCGATGATAATGAAGGCGATCGAGCAGCTGCTAAAAGACGTGGCGTGGAGCGATCTGGACGTGCTGTTTTTGGATATGCCTCCGGGTACGGGCGACGCGCAGCTTACGCTCGCTCAGAGCGTGCCGGTGACGGCGGGCGTGTGCGTTACGACGCCGCAGACGGTCGCGCTAGACGACAGCGCGCGCGGGCTTGATATGTTTGAAAAGCTCCACATCCCGATCGCAGGTCTTATCGAGAATATGAGCGGCTTCATCTGCCCCGATAACGGCAAGGAGTACGACATCTTCGGCCGCGGCGGCGCGCAAAAGCTGGCACAGCGATACGATACCGAAGTAATCGGCGAGATCCCGATCGAGATCGCTATCCGCGAGGGCGGCGACAGCGGCAAGCCGATAAGCTTTTACGCGCCCGATTCTTTAAGCGCGAAGCGCTACGAGCAGGCTGCGCGCAAGCTGTGGGAGAAGATCGAGAAGATCGATCGCGAGGAGCTGGCGGACAACTCCGCGATCCAGCCGGTGATGGACGGCAAGAGCGCCTGCTCGAATTAGGGCATTGACGGGCGCGGCGTCGAATTTCTCTTGAATTTTGCAGATTGAAATTCAACGCGGAATTTCATAGTTTGAAATTTCACGCCTAATTTCGCTGCAAATTTTATAATGCTCGCAAAATTTCGGTATGCAAATCCGTCATAGAATTTTGCCCGTAAATTTAACGGGCAAAATTTCACGCGGGTTTTGCGGCTTGAAATTCTGCGCCGAATTTTGTAGCTCGAAATTCCTGGCAAAAATTCCGCCACGAAATTTTGCAGCGATTTTACGGCGAAATTTTATGGTGCCAGTAAAATTTTTGTGTATAGAATTTCGTGTAGAGTTCCGTAGCGCGAGTTTTTATACTAAATTTTAGAGCTTTAAATTTCACTTTGATTTTGAGCAAATTTATAGCGCTCACAAAATTTGGGCAGACGAAATTTCGAGCTAGAATTTTACCCAAGCTTCGTTGCGTGAGATTTTAGATAAAATTCTAAGCGTGAAATTTTACGGCGGAAGTTAAATTCCAAACGCGCAATTCAGCGAGGTAAAATTTGCCGTAGAATTCTGCCTTGGAGTTTTAAATGTAAAATTTTAAGCATAAAGCTTTGCCGTAGAATTTCAAAATGCAAAATTTATCGCTAAAACTTTGTTTTAAAATTTTCAGATGGGGCTTTAGCGATGAATTTCTGGCTTGAAATTTTATCGCGTCTAGCTTTTAGTGGTAGTCGCAGCATTGCGCTAGTTTAAATTTTATTTCGCCGGGCCTTATGGCGGTGGAGTTTATCTGCGAAAGCCTCTGTAGAGTTTATTTGGAATGGAATTTTATCTGTAGTGATTGCGGAAGTAAATTTCTCGCGCAGCTGAAATTTAAGCAGCTAGAATTTCATTCGTATAGGCTGTGGAGCCAAGGCGGCAAAATCCCTAAGCCTAGGGCTTTTAGGTTTAGGGATTTTACTTTTATACGAAATAAGAAAGGTCGGTAATGAGGTTTTTGATTATTTTGGTGCTTGCATTTGCGGCGTTCGCGCAAGAGAGCAATATGCAAAAATGGGCGAAAGAGATTACCGCGTCCGCGCAGATCCCGCAGGATAAGTTTTTGGCGTTTTATCTGAATAAAGATGAGCCTAAGAAAGTGGTTTTCTCTGAAAACGTCGATCGCATCAGCGTCAATTACGAGGGAAATTCTTTCCATGAAATTCCATCTCCAAATCTTATGGCGTATTGGGTAGGCGAGTTTAATTTCGACGCAGATGTCGAAAAGATGGTGCTAGGAGATTACGGCTGGTCTACGCTGGTAATCGCCGTAGATGGCACGGACGTGCTAGGCGGAACATCTAGCAATCAAAAGCGCCCGCTTACGTATAAATTTAGCAAGGGCAAGCACAAGATCGAAGCGTGGTTTTTAAATGACGCGCATTCCAGCGAGCTTTTCGTGGATTTTAAAGATGTAGAGCCATTTTATCGTCAAAAAGACGCCGTAGCCAAGATCCCTGCGGATAAGGACTACGATCTGTGGCTCGGCGCAATCTACGAAAGCGCGCAGATGAATAATCGCGTCAAGCTAAATTTAGCCAAATCCGATAAGCCCATCGTGCTACTGCTTAGCTCATATCGCGCCGTGGAGTGGGAGATCTCAAATCCGCAAAAGAATGAAATTCTAGCCGTGTTAATTTACAATCCCATTAGTAGCGTCCGTGGCGTAAGCGGTGCGCTTTACGTCGAGGACTACAGATACACAGAGGCTGCAGATGGGCTTAAATGCGAGTGCATCTCGGGCAATGTCTTTCACTGCGATGGCAGCGAGATTTATGATATGAACGGGCGCGTAAACGGGATATTTGGCAGAGGCCTGGGGGCATTTGCCGGCAAGCACGCCGTAAATTCCTTAGATCTGCCGGGGCTTGTTATTACTCCAAAAATTTTAGACGAAAGCAAAGCTCGCCTACTCTCGGTAGAAGCGGACCGCAAGAAATGCGAGAGCACGCCGATGGATGATGTGTTTAGGTAGGATGGAATTTAAAATTTGGAGGAAAAAATGAAAATTTTAAGAGTATTTTTACTGGCTTTTTGCGTATTTCTTGCTTGTGCAAACGCTAACGACACACAAAAATGGGCGAGTGAGATCACGGCGGGCAAGCAGATTCCAGCGGATAAGTTTTTGGCTTTTTACTTAAATAAAGACGATCCGAAAACCGTCGTTTTCTCGGAAACGGTCGAAAATATAAATTTAAATTTCGCTTACGACAAGTTCCACAAAATACCTTCCGAAAAATTTATCGCCTATTGGGTCGGGAATTTCGACTTCAAGCAGGATGTGCAACAGATGATTTTGGCGGATTTTAGTTGGGCGAATTTACGTATTGCAATAGATGACGAGCAGATATACGACTCCGAAAATGCTAGAAACAAAGCCGTCGTACATAAATTTAGTAAAGGGCGCCACAAGATTGAGGTTTGGTTCGCCAACAATTGGCATACCACTAGCCTTTTGGTGGATTTTAAGGATGAGCCAAATTTTTATAAACAAAGCGAGGTAGCTGCTAAGCTAAAAGGTCAAAATTTCGATATATGGCTAGCTGCCATTTACGAAAGTGATGTGAATGATAATAAAGTAGTCGTCGCGCTAGAAAAATCGAAAAAGCCGCTTGTAGTGATGCTAAGTTCATATCGTGCCGTACGCTGGGAGGTGTCAAATCCGCATAATAATAAAATTCTAGCCGTACTCGTTTTTAATCCGATAAGCAGTATAAATTTGAAAGAAAACGTTTATTTGGTGAATCGTGTATACGATGATAATACCAAAATAAGATGCGATTGTGTTGGCGGCGGATCGGACTTTCACTGCGATGGCGGAGATATAAGTAGCAAAAACGAGCTCATTAAAAAAGATTTTGGACAAAATTTAAGCGGTTTTAGTGGCTCTCACGACGCGATTATGATAAATTTGCCGAGTACTTTGGTGGATGAAAGCGTGTTTGCCAAGGACGCCGAGCTCAAAAAACAAATCGAAATCGATCGTGAAAAGTGCCTAAAAGGCGGTAAAATAAACGATATTTTTAATTAATTTTAGGAGTAAGAATGTCTAAAGAATTTAAAACGATAGAGGAGTTGAATGAGCTTATACAGGGCGTGCGAGCAGCCAAAGGCTATCGCGATCCGATGATGTGGGCGATCGGGCGCGTATTTAAGGGGCGTGCGGAGGACCACAAAAGCCTAAGTGTGAATTACGCGCACGTAAATTTTAAAGATGGGCTAGTAAGCG
>NZ_CALKTS010000016.1 GCF_937997595.1 uncultured Campylobacter sp.
GGGGTGGGCGCGCTGGATGGGATTTTTGTGAGCGACGAAAAGAGTAAAATCGCGCTCGCAGCCTTCGAAAAGCCGCTCATAAGCCTAAAAACCAATGCGATCTTTAGAAAAAATCACGAGGACGCGCCTAAATTTTTCGACGTAAAGCTTGCGGGCGACATATTCGTGTTTGCGCTGGTGCGTGCTTTGGCAAGCGACGGGATCTATTTTTTAAGCGCAAAATGCGAAAGCGCGGCGCAGAAAGATAAAATTTTTAAGGTCGCGCCGCTGCAAAATGGCTTTTTGATCGTGCAAAACGAGGACTTTTTAAGTGAGAGCGCAAGCGCCTATCTAAAAAACTCAAAGGACAAAAACTCCGCTCTTTTTGCGCTTATATGCCGCGAAAAGGGGCTTTTAGATGATCCCAAAAAACGGGTTTTGCGCTGCTTTTTGGGCGTGGGCGCGGATGATGAGATCGCAATTTATGGCAAAAGCTCCAAAAAAATTCTACTTAAATTTGATCTGCCGCGCAGCTTTGACGAGCTTAAAGCTAAAATTTGCGCGGATGAGACAGGCACGAAACTGCTTGAAAATTTCAGCGCCAAATTTAATGTAGACGCCGCAAAAATCGATGAAATTCTAAAAAGCGTAAATGCGGGATTTTACGGTATCTTTAGCGTGGCTGCACAGCTTATCTGGGGGCGCGATGCGGAATGTTTGACGGCGGCTGCGGAGGATTTTGCGGGCGGCAAAGGGGTGCGGCTTGATTTTTGCACGGACGAGCGCGGCTGCGTGCAAGCGGATAAAATTTTGCGCTCGGCGATGAGCTATGCGCTCGCAGGCGCCAATGAAAAGCTGTTTGCGTTCGGATTTTTCGATAGTTTGGGCTATTTTTTAAGCGATCTGGTGGATGAGCGCAAAGAGGACTTTGACGTTTTGATCTTCGGCGGCGCGATGTTTGGCGGGCGCAAATTTGCGGATTTAATGCTTAAGCTTTGCAAAAATTTTGACGCGAGCTTTAGCGACAGCTACGCGCTTCAAGCTCGATAGATCAGGCATATATGCGAATTTTCGGCAAAATTCCTAAGTCTTATTCGCAAAACGGCGAGTTGCGCGGGCATTGCGGTGCCGATAGCTGCGCCATACGGGCTAAGCTTAGCGCAAACGAGATCGCGCGAAATTTTAAAAAAGCGGCAAAGGGCGCAGAAGCAAAGGATCAAATTTTATTAAATTTAGAGCACATTTTGCAGCGCCTGGAGCACTTTGTCCGCCCGCCGCGAGCACATTTTACCCGCAAAACAGCTACTGCGTCGCGCAATTTATGAAAGCATGTGCATGAAAGCGGCTAAATTTGAGGTTTTCGGAGCAGTGCAGGGGGTCGGGTTTCGCCCGTTCGTCTACAAGCTCGCCGTGGATTTGGGGCTAAAAGGCGAGGTTTATAACGACGGCGAGGGCGTTAAAATCATCGTTTGCGCAGACCTTTCCGAGCCGCAAAAAGGCTTGATTGATAAAAATTCCGCCACTTTAAATTTAAGTGAGCCAAATTCTAACGAAATTCAAGCGCAGAAAGTATCGTTATCGGCTGCTCGGTCTTTCAATTCTGACGAGTCGGATTCTAGCGAGGCTGCGAACTCATCACTAAATTTTGCAAGTTCAAATTTAAACGAGAGCTCCTTTTCGCCGCAGAGCGCACCGAACTCGTCAAATGATTTGACCGACTTGCCGCGCGATTTAGCGAATGGTTTAGCTGGCATGCCTGATTTGACGAGCTTGCCGCATTATTTGACGAAAGATTTGCAAGCCACAGCGAGCGAGAAATTTTTACCAAACTTATTCGAGACCGATCTAAACGAGCAGGACTCCATTTTGCCCGCTTCGTCGGATCAAAATTTCGTCGTGCAAAATTCGTCGCAGCAGCGCGGTACGTCACAGAATAAATCGCTGCAAGACTTGCAAAATATTAAGTACAATTTGCAAGGCGCGAAGGGAGATTTGGACGGCTTTAAACACGATTCGCAAAGCGCCGAGCAAGATCTGTGCGAAGAAGAAATTTTAAAAATTTTCGAGCAGCGCCTTCGCAGCGAAGCGCCGCCGCTTTGTCGTATCGATAAAATTATCCGCACCGATCTAAATACACAAGATTTTACGCAAAATTTTACTGATTTTAAGATCACGCAATCCAAGGAGGGACGTAAATTTAACCCGATTTTGCCCGATTTTGCGATCTGCGATCAGTGCAAAAAAGAATTTTACGACCCGCAAAATCCGCGCTTTCACTACCCATTTATCAACTGCACGGATTGCGGCCCGCGCCTTAGCATCATCGCCGCGCTGCCATACGACCGCGCAAACACCACGATGAGGGCGTTTGAGATGTGCGAGCTCTGTCGCGGCGAATACACGGACCCGCTCACGCGCCGCTATCACGCCGAGCCGATCTCCTGCCCACACTGCGGTCCGCAGCTATTTTTATGCGGCGCGGACGGCGAAATTTTATCAAGCGGCGAGGAGGCGATAGCGCGCACGGCGGAGCTTTTGCGGCGTGGACAGATCGGCGCGATCAAGGGGATGGGCGGCTTTCACATCGTCTGCGATGCGACGAACGAGCACGCAGTACGCATGCTGCGAACGCTAAAAAAGCGCCCGAGCAAGCCCTTTGCGATCATGTGTCGCGACGCAGCACAGGTAGGGCGCGCGGCAAGCTTAAGCGCAGAGGAAAAGGTGCTGATAGACTGTAACGTCAAGCCGATCGTGATTTTAAAAAAGCGCGAGTTTGTTTGGCGCACAGAGGCGGGCTTTGCGGCGGATTTCGGCACGCAAAATTTAAAGGCGCAAAGCAAAAATCCTATATCGCCGAAATTTGCGGGTGAGCAAGAAGAATCGGCGCAAGGGCAGGGCTCTGCGCTACAAAATTTACGCAATTGCGCGGCGCAAAATTTTAGCACGCAAAATATTGGAGTTTGCGCGGAGCAGGGCAGGTTGCAGAGTGCGCAAATTTTTAGCAAAACGGCGCGCCGTAATTTCGCCTGCAATGCGTCGGTTGCGGGCGACTCGCGGAGTGCAGCAAACGAGCTAGGACGCGCATCGAATGGGTCTGGTTCGCAGTACGCGGCTAAAAATTTAAGCCTACCGCAAGCAGAAGGCGAGCTAAAGCTGCGACATATAGCTAATGAGTTAAATTTGCAGTCCGCAGCGGATAGTCAAGACTCGCAATGTGCGGCGAAGGAGTCTGATTTTAGACTTGGGGTGGACGAGTCTATTTCGCAAAATTCGGCGAATATGCAGGGCTTCCGATATGCCGTAAATGC
>NZ_CALKTS010000017.1 GCF_937997595.1 uncultured Campylobacter sp.
GCCGCCTGCTAGATAAATTTCTTTTACGTTTGCGTTCACGCCGCCTCCTTTAACTTTAAAATTTGCGTCCGCCGCGCTGCCGCCTGCGGCATTTAGCACGACTAAATAGCCCGCCGCCAAAGCAAAGAGGCAGATTAAGGTTTTGAAAATTTTCATTTTGATCCTTTCGTTTTAAATTTTGCGCAATTTTACAATCCATAAATGAAATGAGAGTGAAATTTTGCCGAGCTTGATATTTGCCACAAACGGCGAAATTTAAAGACGCGCGAGCGCGGCGCGGTAAAATTTGCCTCAAAATTTTGAGGCTACGGCAAAATTTACGTTAAGTTGCGCGCTGTAATAAAACCGCACTAAGGCTGCGACGAAATCGCTCGCTGTCATAAAGCCTGCGCCCAAGCCGCGTGTGCCGCGCTATCTGCGTAAATTTTAAAATTTATGGCGCAACGAAACCCATAAACTTGCGTAAATTTTAAAATTCCTAGCAAAACGCAACCGAGCAACCCTCGTAAATTTGAACCGATAAATTTACACCAAACCACGCGGACATAGCGGCAAACCTAGCATTTTCCGATTAAATTTAAAATTTATGCGCCGCAGTCGAGAGATAAAATTTCGCGACCATTTAAGAGCAGCATACGATTAAATTTAAACTGCGCCGCACCGATACGAAGCAGTATGCCGCGTAGCTAAATCGGCGCCGCATAGCTGTATGGCAAAACGCAAGTAGTCCGATTCGCATCACGCCCGCCGCGTAGCGGAGCGCAGTCAAATTTACATCGCGCACGGCTGCGTAGCGGAGGTAGCCGGGTCTGCACCGCGCTGGTGCGTAACAAAGCACCGTGCATTAGACCCACGCCGCGCGCAATGAAGCTAGCGCTATGAGATCCGCTCCGGCGCGGTTTTCAAGATTTGTAACGGCATAAAAAGTTATGAAGCGAGCGCAATAAATCCGCTCCACCTCGGGCGAGCGAAATTTAGTGCAAAAAGTGGCGCACTCCGGTAAAATACATCGCCATGCCAAACTCGTCGGCGCTTGCGATTACCTCATCGTCGCGGATGCTGCCGCCGGGCTGCACCACCGCCGCGACGCCCGCAGCATGGGCGATCTCGATGCTGTCTTTAAATGGGAAAA
>NZ_CALKTS010000018.1 GCF_937997595.1 uncultured Campylobacter sp.
TTGCCGATGATCTCGCTAGGCTGCTTTTTGATCTTATCGGCGAACTCATAGACACGGATCTCTTTTGGGATATTTACAGAGCTTACGATTTCGCTACCCTGCTCGCGAGGGGCTTTTTTATGCTTTTTACGACCGCCGCGACTTATACCGCCCTCACTGCTGAAAATTTGATTCTGCGAGGCGCGATAAATATTAGGTTGGTTTTTACTTTTGGTGCGGTTTTCGGTTTGGATCGGTTTGACGGTGAAATCTGGCATTACCACGACGTCCTCGTCCTCAATGACGATATCCGCCATCTCGTGATCAGGAATGATGTCGATTTTAAGGGCGTCCTCTTTTTTAGCCGCGGGAGCTTTTTTCTTTTCGATCTTTTTCTTTTTCAAATTTAGTTCGGCGTTTGAAAAGATCGCCTCCAAGCTAGCGCTCATCTTTTCACGCCTAGGCTCGATTCTATCTTGTGCCGCCGGGGCTTGAACTTCCTTCTTCTTTTTAACGATGACTAGGCCGCGGCGCTTTTGCAAGCTCTCGCTAGCTATGCTATCGCCGCTGTTTATCTGCACTGGAGCAGGCTTTGAAGCGGTATTTTGCTTCTCCTCTTTCTCCTGCGCTACGGAGGAAATTTCTTCTTTTTGATTTTGGGCTTTTTCGGTTTTCGCCTCGGGCTCTTGCGCCTGAGTTTTTTCATCGCTAGGTTCTTTAACGCTCTGCGCGGACTCTTTGGATTCGGAAGCTTTTAAGCTTTCCGCCTTTTTAGGGCTCTCTTTTTTAGCGGTTTTTTTAGTTTCGCTCTGTTTTTTAGCGGACTTATTCTCATCTTCTTGCGCTTTTTCGGAGCTTTTCTTTGCGGGCTTTGACTTTTTCCCCGGCAAAATTCCCGTCTGAATATAATCGTAAATAGCGACAGCTTCTTCCTCGCTTACTTTATTCGACGCGGTTTTTACCTTTTTAAAGCCCATCTCCTGCGCTTTTTCGATTATCTCTTTGCTTGCGTATCCAAGCTCGTCCGCGATATCTTTAATCAGAACACCCATTTAAAACCCTCTCCTTGATATGTCCCAAATCTGCACTAGACGCAAATTTAGATAGATATTTTGAAATTTTCTCTTTTTGATTTATGCAACCGTCGCAAATATAAAATTGTCTGTTTGAATTTATATTTTTAAAATTTTGCAAAAAGGCGTGGAGTTCGCGCTTGGCGAAGCGCCCCTTGCAAATAACGCACATCCTAATCGGTTCGCTCATGCGATTATATCTTTATTTTTCTTAGTCAATATTAAAGCCGCCGTTGTCGATATCTAAAATTTCGACGCGGAAGTTTTTAAAATTTTCGCTAAGGCAGGCTTTAAGCTTTGCGGCGTCGGATCTGTAGGCTAAATTTAAAAAGCTTGAGCCGCTTCCCGAGAGCGAGCTCATAAGCGCGCCGTTATCATAGGCGATCTCGCGCACCCCAAAAAGCTGCGGAAGCACGCCCATGCGCATCTGCTCGTGCATCTTGTCGATACAGGCGTAGCGCAAGCTGTCGTAGTCGCGCCGCATAAAACAAGCGGTCAGAAACGCCGCATGCGAGAGGTTGCTGACGCAATCCTTGATCGAAAAGCTCTTAGGCAGCTTGCCGCGAGATTCGTTCGTAGGCATCGGCGTATCGGGGATAACGACGACCGCTTGCAGATCTTGCGAAATTTCGCATTTTTGCGTGCGAACCGTCTTGCCGTCCACGACGCTACTGACAAAGCCGCCGAGCGTTGCGGGCGCGATATTATCGGGGTGATTTTCATATTCCAGCGCCGTGTTTAAAATTTTAGCGCGATCAATCTCAAAACCGCAAATTTTATAAGCGCTTGCGATAGCGCCTACGATCACGGCCGAGCTGCTGCCTAGACCGCGCGAAAACGGGATGTTGTTGTGAAAAGCAAATTTAAAATTTATCTCTTGCCCGCCGCCTAGTTTTCTGTAAATTTCATTAAAAATATTCAAAAAAGCGTTGCCCTTCTTAAGCCACGCCCTATCGCTGCCCTCGCCGCTAAGCGATACGCAAAAAAACTTCTGCTCGGTAATCTCTACTTCGTTAAATAGCCCTAGGCTAAGGCCGAGCGCGTCGAAACCGGGGCCCAAATTTGCGCTCGTCGCAGGAATTCTTATAATCAAGCTCTCTCCTAAACCGCTTCTATGATGTAATTTGGAAGTATATCATCGCTTTTATTTAAAACCGATAAATCCTGCGGCAAAGATAGCGTGGCAGGGGCACATTTTTTCATCCTGATTTCGCCGCGTTCGTAAACGTAGCTGAAGTTTTTGTTCGCTCTGATCGGCCCGAAGCCGCTTAGCTCAAAGCCGCTAATCGCGCGCAGAGGCACATCAAGAGCGATGCTAAGCGTGCGCAATATCACGTAGCTTACCTTCATGCCCATAAAGCTGCCGGGAGTATTTGCGTAGATGAGCTCTTTGATTTTATAAGTTTTTAGAATTTCTCTAAATTTAGCGACCAGAAATTTATCGGCTTTTTCGCCTTCGGCGCTTGAAAATTCCGCTATCTTAGCGCCGTTTTCATACACGCCGAGCAGGCACGGAGCGCTAAGGGTGGCAATTAGAATTTCAACCTCTTTAATTTTGCAGCCTTAAGCAAAGACTTTTTGATATTCGCGCACAACCTCGGCGGTAAGATCTACTAGCTCGAAATTTTTCGCGTCGGCAAGGACTGCCAAAGTGAGCTTATGATTTAGATCGTGGCTTCCCGCAAACGCTGTATAATCGCCCAAAATCGGGGCGCCCACGAGCGCAAGATCGCCGATCGCGTCTAAAATTTTATGGCGGACGAACTCGTTTTCAAAGCGTAAACCCTCGGGGTTTAAAATTTTATTTTCATCGATTACGACGGCATTTTCTAAGCTGCCGCCTAGAGCTAACCCCATGGAGCGAAGCGCTTGCACGTCTTTTAAAAATCCAAATGTGCGCGCCCGCGAAATTTCTTTAAGATAGGCTTTTTTGCTAAATTCAAAAACATGGTGCTGAGTGCCGATGAGCGGATGGCTAAATTTAATCGTATAATCAAATTTCGGACTCTTGCTAGGGCTTAAGCGCACGAGCTTATCTCCCTCGCGAATCTCCACAGCTCGCTTGATGATGAGAGCTTTTTTATTCGCGTCAAGCTCTCTTACCCCCGCTTCGTCCAAAAGCATACAAAAGCTCGCCGAACTTCCGTCCATTACAGGAATTTCATTAGCATCGACGATGATACGGATATTATCGATACCATAGGCATTAATGGCGCTCATTAGATGCTCTATTGTTGATATATAGCCCTTCTCATTTCCTACGACGGTCGCCATTTGCGTATTTATGACGTTTTTCGGCTCGGCTTTAAAACTAATACCGAGATCACTTCTATAAAATACGATTCCACTGCCCGCCTCTAAAGGCTCTAACGTAAGTCTGATAGGCTCACCTTTGTGCAGCCCGATGCCGACGTTATGGACTTTCTTAGCTATCGTTGTCTGTCTCATTTCTATCCTCGTTTTCATTAACCCGCGCATTATAGCGAAAATTTTAAAATTTACTTACCTTTTTCTATTACTTTTTTGGACGATTCTAAGACATCGGTAATGTTATCTTTCATCCACTTAGGATCCATCCACTCCTCGGGTCTTACGTCCACGCCCTGAACTACGATGCCAAAATGCAGATGATCTCCGAAAGCAAAGCCGCTTGAGCCCGTTTGCGCTAGGATGTCGCCCGGCTTTACGTCGCTGCCGACGCTTAACTGCGTCGCCGAGCAGTGTCCGTAGATGCCGTATAATCCGAAGCCGTAGTAAATTCCTAAATTTAATCCGAAAATTCCGTTTTCCTGCGCGAAAACCACTTTACCGTAGTTACTCTCTTTGATATCGGCGTTTGCAACGCTTGCTAGATCGAGCCCCATATGCCACGACTCACTTACCTGTTCGTCATTCATAAAAAATATCCGATGATCGGCAAAGCTTGCTACCGCTGCGCCTTTAGCAAGCGGATAAAAAGGCTTTAGCTCAAATCCATTTATTCTATCCTCGTGCACCGCGCTAGTAGCAGCGTGCAGATCATCTCCATTTTTCTTACGCAGAGTTTCGTTTACGAATTTAAATTTCTCCAGATCGCTCATAGAGTTAAAATTCTGCGCATATTGGCTAGCCAGATCACTTACTTTGCCGTTAATAAAACCCGGATTTAGCTTGATAGTAGAGACTTTATATTTTTTGTCCTGATAAAAATATTTGATTTGCGAAATGCTTTCGTTGCCTGCACGATCAGTGGCGACCGCTTCTGCGCGAAATTCCTCTAAATTTGCAGGCCACGCTACGAGAGACGCATAATAACCCTCTTTTACGAAAGGAATCGCTTTAAAAATTTTGCCATAGTTGGTTTTGACATAGACTTCGTTTAGGCGCTCGTCTTTTGCCGAAAATACGACTACAGCGCTACCACCTTTGGTGATTTTATAGGATTGATTGATGATATTTATGACGGGCTTTTTGTCGTCTATTATTATATTTGCCGTTCTTGCGCTCTTATTTCCTTGCGCAAAATTCCACGAGCTAATGTCATTTGCGAAAACCTCAAGCTTGTAGTTTTTATCTTTATTAAGCATCAAATTTTTAGGAAATTGCACGGCAAGCTCTAGCGTCGTTTGCGGAACGTTCAGCTCCTCATTTAGTAGCGGTATCGTGCTGGCTCCGTCGTTTAAATTAACGCGAACGAGCTTAATGCCGGTATCGTCTGAAATTTTAATCTTTAAAGGCGAGGTTAAATTCCAATAAATTTCATTTTCCAGCGCAATTTGCGGAGGATTTTTTTCAAATTTAGGCGAGGCGAAAATTTTAAAAATTCCATAAACCAAAGCGCATATTATAATAAGAAATATTAAAATTTTAAGCTTCGTTCCATTGCCATTTCTACGCATAAAAGAGCCTTTGATATGATTTTAGAGCGCGATTTTACAAGCTTAACTTAAATTATCGGTAAAGCGAGGCAAAATTTAACGCAAATGTTTAGCGATTTACGAGGCGATTTAAAATTTTAAATTCTAGCGATTTTAGAATCTCAAAATTTATGAGCTTTAAAATTCAGTGGCACGCTAAATCCTATGCAGTTAAATTCCGCGCACAACAAAGCGGCGTTTATCGTCTATATCGTAATCTTTAAAATTTCAATATAGAATTTCTTTAAATTATGCTAATGGCTTGTATTGATTTTTTAAAACTCTTGTGCTTAAAATTTTACCATACGAATGAAATTCTAAACTATCTTGATAAATAAAATTCTAAAAAATTCAAAGCAAGCTACGCGTTTAAATTTCATCCTAAGCCGAGCGGAATTCCAATTAAAATTTAGCTCAACCCGCCTACAATAATTCGGCTGCAAATTAGCGCGACAAGAAAGGCTAGAATCGCACGCAAGCGTTATTAAATTTTAAGGCGTGCGATAGAAATTCTACGCACGCCACAGCGTTCGCAAGGCGTCGCGTTTAATTAAATCTAGCACCGATGCTAAATTCGAAGCTATTTGTGTCGTCGTGCGGTTTTTTATTAAGCGGCTTAACGAAGTATAGTTGCAAAGGCCCCATCGGCGTCATCCACTCGATACCAGCACCCGTGCTGTAGCGTTCCTCTTCATTCCAGTCATGATCGCCGATCATTCCGTAGTCAAAAAACGTTACAAAGCGCATTTTAAGCCTATCGACCACCGGAAAGCTTAGCTCAAAGGAGTTATTGAAGCTCTGCATGCCGCCTGTTTCGATATAGCGGCAATTATTTGCATTTAAGCAGATCTCTTTTTTCGGGATACTGCGACCTTCGTAGCCTCTAATACTTTTCATTCCGCCTAGGAATAGCTTTTCGTTGATCGGGATCTTTTTATTACCTTCCCACATATAGCCCGTTGCAGCTTTGTATCTAAAGATAATGTCGTGATCAATATAATCTCGCAAGCCAAAATAGTAGTTAAACGATCCTCGCGCCTTGGTGTAGTCCATATCGCCGCCAAGACCCGCGTATTCTAAGCTAGCACTTGCGATCATACCGCTTCTTGGCAAGTAATAATCATCTGTGCTATTATATGTAATAGACGGGATAATCGAGCTTTTTAAATTCTTGCCATCTAGATAGCCTGCTTTGGCGTAATATTCGTTTAAGCCCTTGATTTCGCTTTTTTCGAGATAATACGTAAGACTTACATCGGTATTGCGCCCGATTTTGCGACCGCCCGTGATTGAAAATCCGTAAGATTTCTCATCGTAATCGTCCCAGTCGTAATCGTTGGCAAAGATTGATCCGCCCAAGCTATACTCAGAATCAAATACTCTAGGATTGGTTAAGCTCAAGCGTCCGCTTAACTGATCGTCGCTCTTTTCAACCGAGAACGCGCCGTGAAGGCCGGTGCCAAATACGTTTCTATCGCTGATACCGCCGCTAAGTAAAATTCCATCCTCGCTGCCATATCCGATACCACCCGTGATAGAGCCTGTAGGAGCTTCTTTGACTGCGACTTCAAGATCGATCTGATCGTTAGAAACGCGGTTTTCTTTAATCTCCACATCATCGAAATATCCCGTGCGTTTTAAAGAATTTAACGAATCGTTGTAGTCGGTTTTGCTATATAAATTTCCCTCGGTCAGATACATCTCGCGGCGAATGACCTTATCCTCGGTCTTATCGTTACCCGAGATCGTTACGTTTCTAATATAGACTTTATCCTCAGGGATGACTTGATACGTGATAGCGACCGTGCGAGCTTCTTTGTCCTGCTTAGTCTTAGGCACGATACGCACATAGGCGTATCCCTGATCCGCGACTAAAGTCTCTAGCGTATTCATATCGCGGCGCAAACGCTCGGAATTCATTGTATCGCCCTTTTGAAGCTTGAAATCGTCCAAAACTTTTTCTTTATCAAGCTTGATTATATCTGCAGGATATTCGATATCTACGGAGCTTACGGTGTATTGCTCGCCCTCGCTGATATAGTAGGTAAGATCAGCAGTGTAATTATCCATATCGGCATTAAGTAGCGGCGCAGAAACCTGTGCGTCTAAGTAGCCTTTTTTATAATATTCTTCTTGAATTCTATTTGCGTCGTTAGGAAGCTCGGCGGTTTTTACCTTGCCGTCGTTAAAGCCCCACATCCAGCCCAACATCTCGCGTTCTTTATTGGCAACGGATGGCTCTATATCATCATAGTCGAGCTTGTCTGCGCCTACTAAATTTACCTTATCTATGATGATATTTTCGCCGCGATTCACCTCGATCGTTAGCAAGATGACCGATTTATCGTCGTTTATCGGCTTTGGATAAAATTCCACCACGGTGTCGAAAAAGCCCTTGACTTCGTAGTATTGCTTGATGCGGGTCTCCGCTTTTTTAGCAGCCACCTCATCGTAAACCTGACCCGGACGCAAACCGATGAGCTCATTTATCTTATCGCGATCATTGGTAACTACGTTTTTGATCTCGACCTTAGCAATAGTCGGCTTTTCGGTTACGTTGATAGTGACCGCGCCGCCTTGTTCGCTGATATAAACGTCGCTGAAATAGCCCTGCTCAAATAGCTTTGAAATCGCAGCATTGGTGTTTTCGCCGTTAAGCTCATCGCCTACCTTAAGTCCTGAAATTTGCTGTGCAACCTGTGGAGAAAGATGCCTTAGCCCTTCAAATTTAATGGATTTGATCTGTGCGGCGCACGCCACGGAAATCCCGCCTACTAAGAGTAAAAAAACGCTTTTTTTCATAAAATTTTACCTAAAAACGAAAATAATTTGCGTATAATACCACATTAAAATTAAAACTTGCATATATCAAAAAGGAATTTTATGAAGATAGGAATTATCGGTCTGGGTCTCATCGGCGGCTCTCTTGGGCTATGTCTAAAAAGCACCAAAATCATTAGCGCCGTCTATGGCTGCGACATCAGCCGCGAAAACGAAAAAGAAGCTCTGAAACTTGGGCTCGTGCATGAAATTTTAAGCCTAGAGCAGATGAAGCAAAGCTGCGATGCGATCTTTCTCGCAATCCCCGTGGAGGCAATTATTGAGACATTGCAAAAACTAAGCGACTGCAGAAGCGAGACGACGATCATCGATCTAGGAAGCACGAAATTTAAAATTTTGCAAAGCTGCCCGCCGCAGATCAGACGAAATTTCATCGCAGCTCACCCAATGGCTGGTACCGAAAACTCCGGCCCGCAAGCAGCGTTTAAAGAGCTTTTAAACGGCGCAGTAGTCGTCATCTGCGACGATCACGGCGCGGACGAAACGCACGTCAAGCGCGCGGTCGAAATTTTTTCGTTTGCGGGGATGAAGATCGTATTTATGGACGCAAAAAGCCACGATCACCACGTGGCACTCATCTCGCACCTGCCGCATGCGATCAGCTACTCGCTCGTAAACAGCGTGCTAAAAGAGGAAAATCGCCGCAATATCATAAATTTAGCCGGCGGCAGCTTCTCGGGCATGAGCCGTATCGCCAAAAGCTCGCCGCAGATGTGGGTCGATATTTTTAAGCAAAACCGCACAAACCTCCTAGGCGCGATCGATGCTTTTAAAAACGAGCTTGAAATTTGCGTACAGATGATTGAGGGCGAGCGCTGGGATGAGCTTGAGGCGTGGATGTATGAAGCGCGTAAGCTAAGGGATATTATTTAAAATTTCAGCGCGACCTGACTGCGCGACGGACGCTTTAAGAACGCGTCTTTAAATTCTAAAATTTCGCCTTCAAACAGCCCGCTTAAATTTAAATTTTAATCTGCGCGAGCCTGGATGCGAACTCAAAAATCTATGCATTCTTGCGTAAAAATTTTCTTTGAGGGAAACTCCAACGCGCAAAGCCTCGCCTTCTCGCCCCAGTGCTTTTTATAAACACAGCCCAGATCGATATTTGCGCTAAATTCCGTAATGACGGGCTTTTTCACTGGCGTGTGCCCGTAGACGTTAAAAATTCCATCATTCGCGCTATCATCTCCGCGCCCGCTTAGCACATGAGCGGCGAAGCTTTTCGCACGCTCTGCATCGTGTCTAATCCCCCACGCGCGACCCACTGCGGAGTGCGATACGACGAGAGCGCGACCGCTTTCATCACACAAATCATACTCCAGGTAAATCGACAGCCGCGAGACAAACCGCAGATGCTCCTTGCATTGCTTCACGCCTCCGTGACGATAATACGACGCTAGCGTCGCCTCACCGCCGTTATTAAATAGCCAGCTTTCATCCAGGCTAAAAAATGCGTAGAGGTCATTTGAGCTCGTAAATTTGCCCGTCTTTGCGCACCTTAGTGCAGTTTTTGCGTTGCCCACAAAGCGCTTTTCGTGATTGCCCATCACCGCGTCATATCCGCGGATGCGCACAAATTCAACCACATCCGCGCTCGCAGGGCCTCGGTCGATCAGATCGCCAACGAAGCAAATTTTACTATCAAATTTATGCGGCAGCTGCTCTATTAACGCCAAAAGCGATCTGTAGCAGCCGTGCACGTCGCCGATGATGT
>NZ_CALKTS010000019.1 GCF_937997595.1 uncultured Campylobacter sp.
CCAAGGCAGGCCTCGCCGAGCTCGCAAACGGCGCGCAGGACGGCAAGGAAATTTTGATCTCCGAGATGAATAGGCTATTCGGTGAGCCCACCAAAATCACGGAATAGCGCTCGCTGCGGATAAATTTACACTGCGCCGCGTGATTTTAAATTTAAGCGTGCCAAAACGATATAGAAATTTACGCGGCGAAGCAAGTCTGCGCGATTTTAAAATTTAAACGGCAAAGGCGGTGTCTAAATTTACATGGCAGACCAAAGTCGCGCGATAAATTTTAAAATTTCGCAGCGCGCGATCGAGTTCTAAAAAGCAAGCTTTAAATTTGATCGCCAAAGCAGGCTTCAAATTTAACCGCGCTGGCGATCTAAAATTTATACGCCGCGGCAGTCTAAAATTTAGCGCGCCAAGTATCCGCACAGCCTATCTCGCACAAAAATTTAAGCACTCTCTCCACAGCTCCAAAGATAAAATTTTGCGCGTCTGTATTGCAAATATAAAATTCCGTGCTAATCGGCACCTGTTCTCTGCGATAAGGTTTTGACCGTACCCCTTGCTTGATGCGCTCCCTCAGACTTTCATAAAACTTCGCAATACGGTTTTAGCCGCATCTGCGTAGCTGCTCGTGCAAAAACGCGAGCTACGATCGCTCGCGGGCGCCGTAAGCCAAAGCCGAATTTCGCCAAAGTAAAACCGCGGCGAACCGAGCCGCCCTGAAATTTTAAAAATTTATCTCGCAAACTGGCTGCGGTTCGCGATGCACGCTTATGAATTTTACGCGAGCGCGGCGGGCGAATTAGCTAAAATTTAGCGCTTTTGGTGTAGAATTCGAGCAAATTTCAATCCAAAGGTCATTAAAATGCGCGGATATAAAATTTTCTCCGGCACCGCAAATCCCGAATTTGCCAAAAAAATCTCCAAATATCTCTCGCTGCCGCTTAGCGAGTGCGCGATCAAAACCTTTAGCGACGGCGAAATCAGCGTCCAGATCGGCGAGAGCGTGCGCGGCAAGGACGTCTTCGTCATCCAACCCACATGCGCGCCCGCAAACTCCAATCTGATGGAGCTTCTGATCCTAACCGACGCGCTGAAGCGCTCCAGCGCGAACTCGATCACGGCGGTCGTGCCATACTTCGGCTACGCTCGCCAAGACCGCAAGGCAGCCCCGCGCGTGCCGATCAGCGCAAAGCTCGTGGCGAATATGATGCAGACGGCAGGCATCGACCGCGTCGTCACGATGGATCTGCACGCGGGGCAGATACAGGGCTTTTTCGACGTGCCGGTCGATAACCTCTACGGCTCGCTGATATTTTTGGATTATCTGAAAGAGAAAAATTTAAAAAATCCGATCATCGCCAGCCCCGACGTTGGCGGCGTCGCGCGCGCCAGAAGCTTCGCTAAAAAGCTCTCGCTCGATCTGGTGATCGTCGATAAGCGCCGCGAGGAGGCGAACAAAAGCGAGGTGATGAACATCATCGGCGACGTCGCGGGCAAAGACGTGATCCTAATCGACGATATGATCGATACCGCGGGCACTATCGTCAAGGCTGCGGGCGCGTTTAAGGAACAGGGCGCGAAGAGCGTCAGTGCGTTTTGCACGCACGCCGTGCTAAGCGGCCCGGCATACGAGCGCATCGAAAGCGGCGCGCTAGACGGCCTCGTCGTGACCGACACGATCCCGCTAAAGCAGGAGAGCGACCGCATCAAGGTAATCAGCGTCGCCCCACTTTTCGGCGAGGTCATCAGGCGCGTATATCACGACGAGAGCGTAAATAGCTTATTCAAATAAAATTTTAAAATTTAAAGCGTGGCGCGATTTGTCTTAGACGGGCGCGGAAATGCGAACCAGGCGCTTTGTAGTAAGAGGTCGCGGCTCAGCTGCAAGTCAAGCGCTTATGCCTGCGGACTCTAAATTTGCAGCGTTGAGCTCGCTGTGATTTAACTATCGGGAATTTAACTGCGACGCGAAATTTAGCTTCTAGGCGGCAAATTTACCTCTGCGCGACATTTACTCTGCACGGCGGAAATTTTAACTGCAACCACAGAGTAAATTTACCACACTAACCGCTGCAAGCCGCATTTTAATCGGCCGTATTAAATTCCGAGAGACTGCGTTTTAAATTTGCCGTAAAATTTTCCATATATTTGATGAGATCGAACAACACCGCTAAGCTTTAAATTTATGATAATTGCCGCGCATTCGCCATCTGTCCGCGCAGCTGCGTTTCTGTAAAACTCGCACTCACCAAATCGTGCAAAACCACGTTTTTAAATTTCACCGCAAAATCCGCAGCTCGCACTGGCAAGCATGTGCCCGCCGATTGCCGTTTTAAATTTAGCGCCGAATTCTTTATATTTTAGAGCATTGCAAAACTCAAAATGCCATACTTCCAAAGCGTTCGCCGCCCTATTGGCGAGAGGCTGCCGATATGTCGGCGCCCGCAAGCGATCCGCTTCTTTAAATTTTACCGCTCAAGCTCGCTGCAGATTTTTACAATTCCGCGATTAAAAGCCCGCGAACTGCCAAAAATTCTTTATGGTTTAATCAAATGTAATACCTGCGCGTGCGTTGCGCTTGAGCAGGCCGCTAAAATTTCTTTATAATCTCCATCAAATGCTTGACAAGAGCCGTAATTGCGGCATTTTCATAGCTATCATCCGTATTTTGCAACGCTATGGTTTTCATATTGCCGAAAAATCCCGGATCGTAATGCTCGATGTCATTTTGCACGTAGCTTCTTAAAATTTGGCCATTTCTTACCAGTTTAACCTCATAGATAAACTCTATGCCACCGATTCTATCGCTAGGAAACGGAGTAGCTTCGCCCGTAAAGCCCCTGTGGTGCTTTATTGTAATTTTAAGCTCATCGGTAGAGTTTTGATCCAGCAGGTTCGCCTCTTTTAACGCCGCTAAAAGCTGCTCGTTGTACTTTTTCTCGACCGCCTCCGGCGATTGATAGACAAATTTTTTCGGATTATGGTTTTGGAAGTGTTGGTAGGTAATCCCCTTGAATTTATACGCGCTTGCGATCGGCACTTTCGGCTGAGTCTGTCCACAACCTGCGAAAAATAGCGCCGCAAAAAGCAAAGCTAGAAATTTTTTCATTTTTTCTCCTTTAAAATTTTGTGCGATTATACAAAAACAGGGTTTAGCCCGGGCTAAATTTCCGATCTTTTGGTGCCGCTATGCGTTTAAATTTTGATAAATTTGAGCGAAAGCGTAAATTTCAAGCGTAGCTAGGCGGCTAAATTTTAATCCTTTAAATTTGCAACCCATTTAAATTTTAAAGCCTCTTCAAATTTAAAATTTAATCCGAATTTGATCTGAAATTTTATAAAATTACGCCGTTCTAAACGGGCTTTAAAAGCGTGCGCAAGCTGTTTTGCAAGCCCGAAAGAAAGGGAGCTTTATGCCTACTTTTACTACCAAAGACTACAAAGCCGCCCTTCGCAGCCGCGGCGCACGAACCGCGAGTGCAG